>JAYSRZ010000462.1:0-9220 GCA_043720775.1 Variovorax sp.
ACTCTCTCTAGCCGAGCATGCCATAGCGGAGGCAATGCGACATTGCTCTGCTGATAAACGTGAGAAGCTGTGGAAAAAACCCCGTAGGTGACGATCTCGGTTAGCAGTGGCACAGCTGCGCAGATCACCTTAAGATTGCAGTGTCCGTCGGCCTGCGACATGCCTTCGCAGTCTGGCATGCCTTCTGCCATTGCTGTTTGATTCATGGATGCTTGCATCCACGGGCACCAATTTTGAGCAGCTTGCGCAAAACGCAAAGGTAGGCATACCGCGATAACCAAGAGTATTGCGACTGACCAACGTTTGCTAGGTTTCATCTCAAGCTTCTGGCTTGAAAATTTCGAGCAGGCGCAGTTGCTCACGGAATTGGCCTGCCAAATAACCAATTCCTGCGGCAATCAAAATATAGCCAAGCCCCAGCGGGCAGGGCATCAAATCGCTCATTTCGTCTCTGCTTTTTCAACGCCAGTAACGACATAAGCGCCCTGCAATTGCTCGGCAGTGAATTTGATTTTTTCACCAGAGACCAATTTGTCAAACAACTTCTCATCGCGCACTTGGAAGACCATCGTCATGCCGGGCATGTCGAGGTTTTTAATGGGCCCGTGTTTGAGAGTGACTTTTTTGGCTTCTTTATCGACCTTGCGTACTTCGGCATCGGCCATGTCTTTGACCACAGGCACTGCCGCTGTGGCTGGGGTTGTCGGCGCTGTCGTTTGCGCAAAGCTGCTTGCTGCAAACAAAGACAGGGCGGCAGAGACGATGAGAGTTGATGTTTTCATGGGCGTTGCTCCTTTAAGCGAGGGATGAATACGATTGATAAACGCGGTGAGAGCCGCTTTTGAGGACAAGCATGACATCGAATTTGTCACGCTTTGTCCCCATTTCCATGCCGGGCGAGCCAATCGGCATGCCCGGCACAGACAGACCGATCACCTGCTTGCGCAAGTTCTCGGGTTCGGCCAGCAAGCGCTTGATCTCGCTGGCTGGCACGTGGCCTTCGATGGCAAAGCCGGCGATCAAGCCGGTGTGGCACGAGCCCATGTCGTCGGGGATGCCCAGCTTAGTGCGGATGGGTGCTGTTTGCGGGACATCGTTGGCTTTGACTGCGAGCCCTTCTTTCTCCAGATGCTCAATCCACATCTTGCAGCAGCCGCAGGTGGGTGTTTTCCAGACCTCGATGAAAGCGACTGTGCTCATGCCTGCTGGTGCGGGTTGAGGCGCAGATGAGGGTGCAGGCGTAGCTTCTTTGCCTTGGCAAGCCGCAAGCAAGCTCGTACCTGAGAGCACAGCGAGTGCTGCACTCAAAATGCCTCTGCGCGACGAAAGAGTTTTAGTGTTTGTGACCTGCATGGCCGTCTCCTTTGCTTGGACTTACTTTGATCTTGCCCACCATACCGGCTTGGTAGTGGCCAGCAATCAGGCAAGCGAAATCGAAATCGCCGGGTTTGTTAAACGTCCACACGATCTCGCCTTTCGCTTTGGGCTTAACGTGCGCCATGTAAGGCTCATCGTGCTCCATGTTGGGGAATTTCATCATCTGCACTGCATGGTCGTCGAGCTCTTTTTTTGTGCCGATCACGAATTCATGCAAGACCGCGCCATTGTTGGCCACAACAAACTTCACTGTCTCGCCCTGCTTGACTTCAATCTTGTCAGGCGAAAAACGCATGTTGTCTGTCATCTTGATTTGAATCGTGCGCTTGGCGGCTTTGGCATCACCTGCAATGCCCCAATCTTTTTGCTCTTTCTTCACAGGGCCAGTCTTCTTGCTGTGATCTTCGCCTTCATGTGCAAAAGCGCCTATGGCCGGCAAAAATACTGCGCAGAGTGCTATTAATTTGATAGCATTTAGCATGGGTTTTTCCTGTTAAAAGATTAATGACCAGCGTGGCCGCCCGCCGGCTTGCGGATATTTACCGTCATAGGTTTGGCCTCGGGAGGGTTGTTTAAGCCGGGCACGAAACCGTTGTTGGCTTTTTGCTCGGATAAGAAACGCGCCGGCTCGGGCAGAGCTCCCGTCCATTCAAAAGCCTGCGTGCCGAGAGGCTGTTTGTACCAACCCGGATCTTTATAGTCGCCCGGTTTTTGATCTTTACGCACTTTGAGCATGGTGAACATGCCGCCCATCTCGACCGGGCCATACGGGCCAGTGCCCGTCATCATGGGCGCGGTGTTCTCCGGCAATTCCATCTCCATCTCGCCCATATCGGCCATACCGCGCTCGCCCATCACCATGTAGTCTGGAATCGCTTGTTGAATTTTCTTCACCAAGCCTTTGTGATCCACCCCAATCATCGTGGGCACGTTATGCCCCATCGCGTTCATAGTGTGGTGGCTCTTATGGCAATGAAAAGCCCAATCGCCTTCTTCATCGGCGAGGAATTCAATTTGCCGCATTTGGCCGACTGCCACATCGGTTGTCACCTCGTGCCAGCGGGTGGATTTGGGCGTGGGACCGCCATCCGTGCCAGTCACTAAAAACTCATGGCCATGCAAATGAATCGGGTGATTGGTCATCGTTAGGTTGCCGATCCGGATGCGCACTTTGTCGTTGTGCTTCACATTAAGCGTGTCAATGCCGGGGAAGACGCGGCTGTTCCAGCTCCAAATGTTTTGATCGAGCATCGTCATGATTTTGGGTGTCATGCTGCCGGGATCGATGTCATACGAATTGAGCAAGAAGCAAAAATCGCGTTGCACTTCATCAATCAGCGGATGTTTGTCTTTCGGATGCGTCACCCAGAAGCCCATCATGCCCATGGCCATTTGCGTCATCTCATCGGCATGCGGGTGATACATGAAAGTGCCTGGCCTGCGCGCGATGAATTCATACACAAAAGTTTTGCCCACGGGAATTTGCTTTTGATTCAAACCGCCCACGCCATCCATGCCATTGGGCAGGCGCTGGCCATGCCAATGCATCGTCGTGTGCTCAGGCAATTTGTTGGTGACAAACAAGCGCACGCGATCACCTTCGACCACTTCAATCGTGGGGCCGGGGCTTTGGCCGTTGTAGCCCCACATGTTGACCTTGAAGCCTGCCGACATTTCACGCACCACGGGCTCAGCCACAAGATGAAACTCTTTGACGCCATTGTTCATGCGCCAAGGCAGCGTCCAGCCGTTCAGCGTGACGACGGGGTTGTAGGGCCTGCCTGTCTTGGGAATAAGTGGCGGCATGGTGTCAGGCTTAGCCTGCATCACCGGCTCAGGCAGCGCGGCCATGGCCACTTTGCTGACACTGGCTGCGGTGGCGGCCAATGCGGTTGCGCCTAGAGTAGCAGAGCTGAAGAAATTTCTGCGATCCATATCTGTCCTTTGAGTTGAGAATTCACGCGAGGTGTGAATTTCAGTGTCCTTTTGCTTCCGCGCCGCCGCTGGCCGCGCCGGCTTGCAATCCTGCTAGGCCGCCTGGCGAGGTGCCGGTCAGAGCCGTTTGTAAATCCGTTTCAATCAACCAAAAATCACGCAAGGCATCAATGCAAGCGCTAACTGCCATGATGTTGGTGCGAGTGTCGTTAAACAGTTCGAACACGCCAATCAGCATGCCGTTGTAGCGCAGCAGATTTTCATCGTTGATGAATTTACGCAGCGGCACAATTTCGTCGCGGTAATGCTTGGCAATATCGTGCGCTGTGCGGTAGCTGTGCCACGCTTCGCGCGCTTCGCTGCGCGCTGTCACTGCGGTTTTCCTCACTTGCGCCACCGATTGCATATAGGTGGCTTGCGAGCGAGCATTGGCTGCGCCGCCCCAGTCAAACAAGGGAATCGGTAGCTCCAGTTCATAGCCCCGTAAGCGTTCTTTGTCGCCAGTGGTTTGGTCTGTTGTGGTCTCGCGAATGAGCTTGAGATCAAGGGCGTTGATAAAGCCCGAGGCGCGAACGAAACCCTGAGATTTGGCCACATAACCGGCTTGCATCGCAGCAGCGCGAACATCTAAGCGCTGAGACAAAGCCTGCGTTTCAATGCCTTGCGAATCGCGCACCTCTTTTGGCAAATCTGGCAAGCGATCAGGCAATTTGAATTGCGTTTGCTCACCCCACAAGCCCATCAAGCGAATCAGTTTTTCGCGTTCAGAAAAAGCCGTGTTTTCTGCTTTGGATTGCATCGTGGCCGCATCAGCGAGCATGGATTGCTCTTTGGCTTGATTGAGCTTGCTCCAGTTGCCCACGCGAGCCATGCGCCGGGCTAGCTCGCCTGCGGCTTCCGCTGCTATTTTTGCTTGTGATGCGTATTGCGCGGTTTGTTGGGCAGCCACGGCGCTGATCCATGCTTTGCGCGTGTCAGCCGCCAAGCGAATCACATCTTGCGCAGCTTGTAGCTTGGCCAGCTCCAACTGCTGGCCTTGCCATTGGCTGCGCCATGGCAAGGCGATGATGCCCATGATGTTCAAAGCAATCGCGCGCTCTAGCATCACCTTGTCGCCTTCAATCGCGCGCATGAACGAAAAGTGTGGGTTAGGCAGCGTGGCCGCTTGCACGCGATCTGCTTCGCTGATGCGTAGCTGCGCCATGCTGGAGCCAATGGCTGGGCTATTGAGCAAAGCAATTCGCACAGCGTTGTCCATCGACAGTGGTGTCGCCAGCATGGTTTTCACGGCGATGTCGGTTTGCTCAGTAGGCGTTGTGGCTAGCTTTGCATCTTGCACGCCATAGGCTTTCAGGCTCAGCGCGGTTTGATCTTGAATGCCAGATGCTCCGCCATCGGGAGAAAGGCTGGCGCAGCCTGCCAGCACAGCGGAGCAGGTGAGCGCTAAAAGTGTTTTGTGTAAAGGCACTGTAAAAAGCATATGGGCCTCCTTAATGTTTGTGAGGCGCGGGCGCGGGTTTTGCGGGCGGGGATGCGGGCTTGGGCGCGGTTGTAGGCGTAGTTGTCTGCTGCATCGGCTTGCTGTCCATGGCTTTCGCATCCATCGCTTTCTTATCTATGGCCTTGCTATCCATCTCTTCTTGCTTGAGGATGTCTACATGCCCACGCGTGAATTTGCCCACATCGTCGTTGGCCTTGCGCCAATCTATTTTTTCTTGTTCCACGCCAAGCGATGTCTCGCGAAAGACGCTGCGGTAGGTCACGCTAGGCACGGCCGCCTCTGGCTTGCTGCTTTTTTCAGCGACAGCAAAGCCTGGCAGTGCGAGGCAAAAACAAGTGAAAGCGGCCCGAAATTGTTGGCCTGAAAAAGCAAAAATCATCTGAGTCTCCAAAAAACTGGGAAGACATCTGCCGTTTGTTAAAACAGCACACGTACCTGGGGTAGGACAACTCAGGAAACGGGTGGTTTTTGCAGGTGGGTGAGATCAGCGCTCACCCAAACCATGGCCGAACGACCAAAGTGGCTTGTTTGCAGCTTGTCTTGACCCATTGCACGTGAGAATGCTTGCAAGGCGGGCGAATGACAAACTTGGCAAGTGGTGCATTCAGTTGCTGCATACGCGCCATCTTGGGCTTCGCCATGGCATGGCATGGCATCGTTGCTTTGCGTTTTGCTCTCGGCACTCATTGCAACTATGACTGCATCAGATTGCATACGTACCATTTCAACTGCCATAGCATCGCCTACCCAGCCGCGAAGACCAGTTAGCAAAATCAAAGCAATCATGAAATATTTGCGCACGATGCAATGATAGCGCAGCTCACAGAAAAGTTCCCCGCAGAAATAAAAGCACTATTTCAACAAACTTTTCAAGCGCTTCTCGTCTTGCGCGAGTTGATGCCGCATCGTGGCCAAGAAAGATTGGGCGGTTTTCGACAAAACTCTGCCGCTGGGCAGCACCAACACGCAAGCAAACTGCACATCCACCGACAAGCGGCGCACGATGAGGCCACGATCCACATAATCCAGCGCCGTGATCGGGTTGACCAGGCCCACACCCAAGCCCTGCAAAGCCAGCTCACACACGCTGGCCGCATACGGCGTGTGCGCAGCCACTTTCAGGCTCACATCGTGCTCGTGCAGCATGGCCTCTAGCCGCCGGCGTGAGGCATCTTCGGGATTGAGCGCGATGAAAGGGATTTCTGCCAATTGCTTAGGCGCAATGGTTTTGAATCGCGCCAGCGCATGCCCCGCTGGCATCACCACCACGCCTTTCATGCGGGCGAAATCCGAATGATCCATGCCGCCCAGCGGCAGTTCATCGGCCATCAGCCCAAAATCACACAAGCCCATGGCGACGCGCTCACGCACATCTTTGGAGCTTTGCACTTGCAGCGAGACTTGCGGCCACGGTGAATTTTCATCTCGTGCCAGCTCAGCTTGTAGGCGAGCAAGCGCTCGCGGCATAAAGCCCAAGCCAAAAGCCGGGTAGCAACTGATCTCCAACCGCCCCAAGCCAAAATCTCTCAAACTTCGCAGGCGATGCTCAATGCTATCCATGCCAATGAAAGAGCGCTCCACTTCTTGCATCAAAGCCAACGCTTCGGGCGTAGGCACGAGGCGGCCGCCAGTGCGCTGAAACAGCATCAAGCCCGCCTGCGATTCCAAGCGCTTGAGCGACTGGCTCACGGCGGGTTGTGTCACGTGCAGCAGCTGCGCCGCTTTGTGCGTCGTGCCGGTGCGCATGAGGGCGCGGAAGGTTTCTATTTCAGTAAAACGCATCAGTAAGCCGTTTTCTTGTCGATAAATCCATTTATCAGATTAAAAGTTTTTTCTATTGATATTAATCATAAATCTTTTAGAGTCAAGTATGTTATGCGAGACCGTGGCCTAGATGAAATCTTCTGCTGAGTTGGATCAAGCCAATGCTTTGCTGCTTGCGGATGCGCTCGCGTGCCTGCATTGTGAAGCACGCTTTCCCATCACCCTGCGGCATGAGGGCTGCCCGGTTTGCCGCGCTGCGGGCCTGCATGTGAGCCTCAGAGCGGCCTACATGCAGCCAGAACGCGGCAGCTTGGTTCATCAGCCCTACGCACAGCCTTTTTCGTTGGGTGAAGGCGAGACGCCATGCACTGTGTCTTCATTTTTTGCCGATGCGCTTGGTGTGGCGCAACTGTGGATCAAAGACGAATCAAGCAATCCCACGGGCTCGCACAAAGATCGCATGAGTGCGATTGGCATCACGCAAGCACTCGACATGGGCGCGCACACCGTCGTGTTGGCTTCTTCGGGCAATGCGGCGATTTCAGCGGCAAGGTATGCGCAAGCCGCAGGGCTGCGCTGCGAAGTGGCGGCTTACGATGGCTTGCCTAAGCCCTATGCTGATTTGCTGGATCAATACGGCGCAATTCGCCACTCGTTTCCTGATAACAATAGCCGCTGGGCTTTTGTTCGTGAGCGCGCGCAGCTTCCCGGCTATTTAGCGTTGACCAACTTCAGCTTGCCGGCGCTGGGCAGTGCGCCGCTGGCCATTGAGGGCTACAAACTGATTGCGCAGGAATGTGTGGATGAGAATGTGCTGCCAACAGACATTGTTGTGCCCACAGCAAGGGGCGATTTGGCTTGGGGTATTTTTGCGGGCTTCTCTGAGCTTTTACTCTCTGGCCGCACTGCTGCATTGCCGCGTATCTGGATCGTCGAGCCCTTTGCGCGTTTGTCCAAAGTGCTGAACGGCGGAAATTTGCATGCGAGCTATCCGAATCACACAGCACAATTCTCAACTGCCGGCGCAACAGTCACGTATCTGCAATACCAAGCGGCCACCAGCTCAGAAGGTGGCGCTGTGGTGGTGCGCGATGAAGCGGCGCATGCCGCGCGAGCCAAGCTGATGGCCAGAGGCATCAGTGCTGAGCTGTGTGCGGCGGCAGGATTTGCGGCGATCGGGCGGCTGCGGAGCGAGGGGCGAATCAACGCGCAGAGCCGCGTGCTGTGGTTGCTCACAGCGAATGCATCGCTTGATCCGAGCTACAAACCCCACCCATATCCTCATTCCCATTCTTGATTTTTCTAGGAGTCTTTCATGAACCGTTCTTCTTTTTCACGCCGCACTGTGCTCACAGCAGCAGCGGCTGCTGTCGCCCTGCCTCGCATGGCCTTCGCAGCTTATCCCGATAAGCCCATCAAAATCATCGTGCCTTGGGCACCGGGCGGCAGCACCGATGCAATTGCGCGGGCACTCAGCGTGAGCATGGGCGAGGGCTTGAAGCAAACTGTGATCGTGGACAACCGCGCTGGCGCAGGCGGCCAGATCGGCACAGACTTTGCCGCTAAATCCGCGCCCGATGGTTACACGCTCGCCATCGTCGAGCTGCCCCATGCGATTGCGCCCGCTGTCGTGGCGAAGCTGCCCTACGATTTGCTGCGCGATTTCTCGCCCATCTCGCTCATTGGCACTTCGCCTTTGATTTTGTTTGCCAATCCCGCCATGGCCGACGTGAAAGGCTTCTTAAAAGCTTCCACGCCCAGCGCACCCGCCGCCATCGCCCACAGCGGCACAGGTACTTCTAGTCATTTGGTCGGCGAGATGTTTGCCAAAGCCAGTAAAAATAAATTCACCCAAGTGCCCTATCGCGGCTCCGCGCCAGCGCTCATCGATGTAGCTGCAGGCACAGTCGCCGGCCACTTTGCCACGGTGGCCAGCGGCGCAGCTTTGCTCTCAGCGGGCAAAATCAAGCCCTTGGCCGTAACGAGCCGCAAGCGCATGGAAACCGCAAACATGAGCAACATTCCCACGATGGCTGAGCTCGGCTACAAAGATTTTGATGTGACGCAGTGGTGGGCATTGGTCGCGCCCGCCACCACATCGATTGACACGCTGGAGATGATTCGCACGCAGATGCTCAAGAGCCTCACCGATCAAAAAATGTTTGATCGCTTGTCGTCTCTCGGCATTGATCTCAAAGGCTTCACACGCGATGCCACGCGGGCTTTCATGCGCTCCGAGGGCGCGCGCTGGCAAGCTGTGGCACGAGAGATTGGCTTGCAGCCTCAGTAACGATGCTTTAACGCATTTTTATGCTGTTTTAGACAACTAGCCGGCATATTGACTGCGTGAAGCGCTACTGAATCAATAGCATGGCTGCTGCCATGAGCACCATACCCACATCTTCGATGATGGTCACCGTGCTCATCGGGAGCTGAAACACCGTGCCAAGACAAGCGCAGCGAATTTTGGTTTTATTCATCACTGCGCGGATCACACCTATGGCAGAAAAGCCCATGACGATCAGCGTGATCCAGTTCGTCAGCGCAGGCTGGAAATTAGCCAGATAAGCCAAGCCGAGGCCAAGTTCCACAAACGGATAGATCAGCCCCCAGCCATGCCAACGCGCGGCCAGCAGGTCGTAG
>JAYSRZ010000463.1:0-3227 GCA_043720775.1 Variovorax sp.
GAGCATTAACTACAGCGAGAAAATTCCGAATAACGTCAACCTCAGCGAAGACCGCACTTTGCAGCGCGCGCTAGAAGGCTGGCAGCCGAATTTCATCAACTGGTGGGATGAGATTGGCCCGGTGGGCGCGGAAGCGTCTGATGTGTATTTGCGCACCGCCGTGAGCGTCGATCCTGCGGGCTGGGCGAGTTTTGATCACGTGAAAATGCGTGATTACCGCTGGGGGATTTTTTTGAATCCCGGCCAGCAAGATCGCAAGATTCATTTTGGTGATCACATGGGGCAAGACGCTTGGAACGATGTGCCCGGCGAATACCGCGCCAATCTGCGCCGCATCATCGTCACGCAAGGCGATACCGAGCCAGCATCCGTTGAGCAGCAGCGCCACCTTGGGCTCACAGCGCCTTCGATGTATGACCTGCGCAATCTGTATCAGATCAACGTGGAAGAAGGCCGCCATTTGTGGGCGATGGTCTATCTGCTGCACAAGCATTTTGGCCGCGATGGCCGTGAAGAAGCCGAAGCGCTGCTAGAGCGCCGCAGCGGCGATGCCGATACACCGCGCATCTTGCAAGCTTTTAACGAAGCCACGCCCGATTGGCTGAGCTTCTTCATGTTCACGTACTTCACCGATCGTGATGGCAAATTCCAGCTCTGCGCATTGGCCGAGAGCGCCTTTGAGCCATTGGCACGCACCACGAAATTCATGCTCACCGAAGAAGCGCATCACATGTTTGTGGGCGAGAGCGGCATCAGCCGCGTGATACAGCGCACTTGCGCGGCGATGAATGAGATGAAGACAGATGATGCGAAAAAGCTTCGCGAAGCTGGCGTGATTGATCTACCCACGATTCAGCGCTATTTGAATTTTCACTTCTCTGTGACGATTGATTTGTTTGGCGCAGACGAGTCATCGAATGCCGCAACTTTCTACAGCACCGGCCTCAAAGGCCGTTACGAAGAAGGCAAGCGCATGGATGATCATCAGTTGCGAGGCCAGAGCTATAAAGTGCTGCAAGTGGTGGGCGGCCAATTGGTGGAGAAAGAAGTACCGATGCTCAACGCGCTTAACGAAGTGCTGCGCGATGATTACATCAAAGATTCCGTGGCAGGCGTAGGCCGTTGGAATAAAGTGATTGAGAAAGCGGGCATCCCGTTCAAGCTCTCCACACCACACAAAGCTTTCCATCGCAACATTGGTGCGCTCTCAGGTGCGAGGGTGTCGCCAGATGGCCGCGTGGTGTCGCAAGCTGAGTGGGATGTGAAGAAGAATGAATGGCTGCCAACAGCAGAAGATCGCGCTTTTGTGGCGAGCTTGATGGGTCGCGTCGTTGAGCCAGGCAAATTCGCCAACTGGATCGCGCCACCTGCGATGGGCATCAACAAGCAGGCAGTGGAGTTCGATTACGTTCGGTTTGCTTGATAACTGTCGAAGACCAAATACGGATTTCCGGACGCGAAAGACGCAAAGGTTACGCGAAAGACGCGAAAAAGAGAGAAAATTTTGAAACGGAATAAGCATAATTTTCTTCTTTCTTTTTGGTATTTTTTTCGCGTAACTTTCGCGTTTTTCGCGTCCGGAAGTTTTGTATTTGTATTTAAGGATTTCTATTTATGGGCGCTAACGAAACCATCCTCATAAAGCAACACCTGATCGACCCGGTGATTTGCATTCGTTGCAACACCTGCGAGGCAACTTGCCCTGTTGGCGCAATCACGCATGATGATCGCAACTATGTGGTCGATGCCGAGAAGTGCAATTCCTGCATGGCCTGCATTTCGCCTTGTCCCACGGGCTCGATTGACAATTGGCGCAGCATGCCCAAGATCAAGGCTTACTCCGTGGATGAGCAATTGACTTGGGAAGACTTGCCGAGTGAGCTTTCCGAAGCTCAATTGGCTGAGGCAGGTGTCGGTGGTGCAGTTTCAGAGAAAAAAGAGGCAGTCGCCGGCGTAAATACTGCGCAGAGTGCTATGAATTCAGTAGCGTCTGCTGGTCAAGCTGCGATGCCTAACTATGGCGCGACGATGCCGCCTTGGTCTGCCGCGCATGCATACACGAATCTCTACGCTGCTAAGGCTGCGAAGAAAACAATTACCGCCACAGTTGCTGGCAATGTGCGCGTCACGGAAGTCGGCAAAACAGCAGGCAGTGATTACGACACACATCACATCGTGCTCGATTTCGGCAGCATGCCTTTCCCCGTGCTCGAAGGCCAAAGTATTGGTATCGTCCCGCCTGGCCTCGATGAGCGCGGCAAGCCGCATCATGCACGCCAATACAGCATCGCCAGCCCACGCAACGGCGAGCGTGCCGGCTACAACAATTTCTCGCTCACGATCAAGCGCGTGCTGGAAGACTATTCCGGTAAACCCGCACGCGGCGTGGGCAGCAATTTTCTTTGTGATGCCAAGGTGGGCGATAAGATTGAAGTGATCGGACCCTTTGGCACCAGCTTCCTCATGCCCAATCATCCCAAGAGCCATATCGTGATGATCTGCACCGGTACCGGCTCCGCACCCATGCGCGCGATGACGGAGTGGCGGCGCAGATTGCGAGCCAGCGGCAAATTCGAAGGCGGCAAACTCATGCTCTTCTTCGGCGCGCGTTCGCAAGAAGAGCTCCCATATTTTGGCCCCTTGCAGCAGCTTCCCAAAGACTTCATCGAAACCCATTTCGCCTTCTCCCGCACGCCCGGTCAGCCAAAAAAATATGTGCAAGACGCGATGCGCGAACAGTCTGCCACCTTGGCGAATCTGCTCAAAGATCCCAATGCTTACTTCTATGTCTGCGGTCTCAAAGCCATGGAAGAGGGCGTGGTGCTCGCACTCAAAGATATAGCCACTGGCGCTGGTCTTAACTGGGATACAGTCGGCGCAAGCCTCAAAATTGAAGGCCGTTTGCACTTAGAGACTTATTAATACCACGCTATGAACCACGCCTACATCGTTGATGCGATCCGCACCCCTTTTGGCCGCTATGGCGGTGCTTTGTCTTCTGTTCGCACCGACGACCTAGGTGCGATTCCACTCAAAGCGCTGATGGCGCGTAATGCGCATGTGGATTGGGAAGCAGTGACGGATGTGATCTACGGCTGCGTGAATCAAGCGGGGGAAGACAATCGCAACGTGGCGCATATGGCGTCTCTCTTGGCGGGCTTGCCGCATCAAATGCCGGGGAGCACGGTGAACCGCTTGTGCGGCTCGGGTTTGGATGCTTTAGGCAC
>JAYSRZ010000464.1:0-1106 GCA_043720775.1 Variovorax sp.
GAGACGCAAACCAAATTTTTCAATCCGCTGCGCAATGATGGCGGGGCGGCCAATCAAGGTTGGGCGCGCCAAACCTTCATCCACCACAATTTGGCAAGCTCGCAACACGCGCTCTTCTTCACCTTCAGCATACGCAACACGCTTGTTTTTAGCCTTTTTAGCCGCCATGAAAATCGGTTTCATGGTGGTACCAGAGGCGTAAACAAAAGCTTGCAGCTTTTCAATGTAAGCGGCCATGTCTTTGATGGGACGCAGCGCAACACCAGAGTCTGCCGCCGCCTGTGCCACCGCAGGTGCGATTTTCATCATCAAGCGCGGATCAAACGGCTTTGGTATCAAATATTCAGGGCCAAAAGCGAGCTGCTCGCCCACATAGGCCGCAGCAACAACCTCGCTTTGCTCCGCTTGTGCCAGCTCAGCGATAGCGTGAACAGCTGCAATTTCCATCTCAATCGTTATCGTTGAAGCACCCGCGTCTAACGCGCCACGGAAAATATAAGGAAAACACAAGACATTGTTGACTTGATTTGGGTAGTCACTGCGGCCGGTTGCAATAACAGCATCGTCACGAACGGCTCTGACGTCTTCTGGTGTGATTTCAGGATTCGGATTCGCCAATGCAAAAATAACCGGCTTCGCTGCCATGCTTTTCACCATGTCTTGCTTCAAGACACCGCCCGCAGACAGGCCTAAGAAAACATCTGCCCCAACCATCACTTCAGCCAAAGTGCGATGCGGTGTTTTTTGCGTATAGACGATCTTGTCTTCGTCCATGAGTTCTGTACGCCCCTCATAAACCACACCGGCTAAATCGGTCACAAAAATATTTTCTTTTGGAATACCCAATTTAACCAGCAGCCCCAGACACGCCAAAGCAGCCGCACCCGCGCCGGAGGTTACCAACTTAACTTTTTTGGGATCTTTACCGACGACTTTGAGGCTGTTCAAGATCGCAGCACCCACGCAAATCGCTGTTCCGTGCTGATCGTCGTGGAAGACCGGGATTTTCATGCGCTCACGCAATTTACGCTCAACATAAAAGCAATCAGGCGCTTTGATGTCTTCAAGGTTGATGCCGCCAAAGGTCGGCTCTAGCGACGCGATGA
>JAYSRZ010000465.1:0-9170 GCA_043720775.1 Variovorax sp.
AGACGGCTGGCAAAACGCTGGGCATTATCGGTTTTGGATCGATTGGTCAGACGACGGCGCGCTTGGCACGCGGCGTTGGCATGCATGTGATTGCCTTCGATCCCGTGATGCCCGCCACATCGCCCGTGTTTGCGGAGCTGGGTGTGATTTCTGCGGGGCTAGATTTTGTGAGCAATACGGCGGACGTTGTGACTTTGCATGTGCCGTTGGTGAACAGCACGCGCGGCTTGTTTGGTGCCGAACGCATTGCCGCCATGAAAGCAGGAGCGATTCTGATCAACACCTCACGCGGCCATATTGTGGATGAGCAAGCGGTCGCTGAATCGCTCAAAAGCGGGCATCTCGGCGGCGCGGCGCTGGATGTGTTCGATGTGGAGCCCATGAAGGCCGACCCCATGTTTGAAGGCTGCCCCGGCTTGATTCTGACGCCACACATCTCGGGTGTCACTTATGAAGGCAATGAGCGCGTGAGCTTCATGATTGCTGAGAAGGTGTTGGAGGCTTTGCAGTAATGGCTCAACTCTCGCTCAAAGAAGCTGATGCGTTGGTGCAAGCTGCGTTACTCAAATCGGGAGCGTCTGCGGTAATGGCGGCGAGCGTGGCTCGCGCACTCGTACTCGCCGAATCGCAAGGTCAAGCCGGCCACGGCCTCTCGCGTGTTCCGCAATATGCCACCCATTTGAAAAATGGCCGTGCGAATGGTCAGGCTGTGGCAACCGTCGTGCAGCGCAAAGGGGCTGCGCTGGCGATTGATGCTCAGCAAGGGCTCGCATTTCCCGCTTGCGATTTAGCCGTCGCAGAAGGTATCAAGACAGCAAAAGAATTTGGCGTGTGTTTTGTCGGCGTCAAAAATTCGCACCATGCAGGCGTGATGGTCGATCATCTTCGCGCAGCGTCGCAAGCGGGCTTGGTCGGCTTGGCCTTTGCCAATTCGCCATCAGCCATGCCCGCTGCCGGAGGCAAGCATGCGATTTTTGGGACGAATCCAATTGCTGCGATTTTTCCGCGTCGCCATGCTGAGCCTTTAATGATTGACTTGAGCCTCTCAGAAGTGGCTCGCGGCAAAGTGATGGTGGCAGCCAAAGAGGGCCGCGCCATTCCGCTGGGCTGGGCACTCGATGTTGCAGGCAACCCGACAACAGATGCAGCCGCTGCGCTCAAAGGCTCCATGCTACCCGTGGGCTCTGCAAGTTCGAGCAAAGGCGCAATGCTTGCGCTCATCATTGAGCTGCTTGTCACAGCGGTCATAGGCGCTCAATTCGGCTTTGAGGCTTCGAGCTTTTTTGTCGATGAGGGCAATCAACCGAAAATTGGCCAAGCCTTTTTATTGATTGATCCAGCGGCAATGAACGGCAATAGCGACAGCTACTTGGATCGCATTGAGGTGTTGGTCAGTGAAATGCTGGTTGACGACGGCGTGCGCTTGGCCGGTGCTAGGCGCCTTGGATTGGAGCGCAAGGCGGCTGTCGATGGCGTCAACATTCCCGATGCGTTGTTGCAGACGCTACAAAATTTGGCTTCATGAATTTAATTCGCACATCGCTTGTGTGACTTATTGCTTGGATGCCCGCTGCAATATCGGGCATCATCAAATCATTTTATTGGAAACACATCATGCAACGTCGTGACATTATTTTGAGCGCAGGCTCTGCAATCGTTTTTCCCCAGCTTGTCATGGCGCAAGACTTTCCCAAGCCAGGCACGACCCTCAAATACGTTGTGCCCTTCGCTCCTGGCGGTTTGACAGACGTCATGGCACGTATCGTCGCGCAGAAACTCAGTGATGGTTGGAAAGTGCCTGTCGTCGTGGAAAACAAAGCCGGTGGCAATGCGCAAATTGGCGCGGAGCAAGTCGCTAAAGGGCCATCAGACGGCTCACAACTTCTTGCCATCACGCTCACCCATGCGGCCAACGTCAGCCTGTTTCCGAACGCTCCTTACAGCTTCACCAAAGATCTGCGCCCGGTGGCCTTACTCGCCGGCTCGCCGATGCTGATCGTCGTGCCTGCAAACAGCCCGATAAGTAGTTTGCAAGACCTGATCAAGCTGTCAAAAACCAAACAACTCAATGCGGGCAACAGCGGCAATGGCTCTCCCCCACATTTGACCTGCGCCCTATTCAACGACCTCAACAAATCCAAGATGACACATGTGCCCTATCGTGGCGGCGCGCTCAGCATGAATGATCTGGTGGGCGGGCAGCTTGATGTGGTGTTTTCAAACATGCCCGAATCGCTTGCGCTCGTCAAAGGCGGCAAACTTAAAGCTCTGGCAGTCTGCAGCTTGCAGCGCAATGCTTTGCTGCCTGATGTGCCCACTGTGTTAGAGGCGGGCATGCCTGGCTTGTTTGTCGAGAACTGGACAGCGGCAATGATTCATGCCCAAACGCCGGACGCCATCGTTGAGAAATATTCACGCGAGATCATCAAGGCGATGTTCACCAAAGACGTAGAAGACCGCGCCAAAGTGCAGGGCTTCAAAGTCAGCCCAAAAGGTACGCAAGATTTTGCAGCATTTTTGAATGCTGAGATCTTGCGCTGGAGCCGACTAATTAAAGCGGCGAAGATCACACCCGCTTAATTTGTGTTCAAAGTTTCAAGCGCCACGGCTTAAACGCAGACGGCTATCATTGCTTCATGCTAGATTTCTTCGCCTGCGTGGGGCATGCCTCAGTTGATCATCATTTTGAGATTGAGGCGTTTGCCAAGCAACCCACCAAAACGCCTGCTACAAGCTATCGCCAGATCGTCGGCGGTATGTCAGCGAATGCCGCCATCGGCTTGGCAAAGCTGGGTTTGCCTGTGCGTCTGATCGGGCGGGTGGGCGATGACGAGGCAGGGCGCTTTTTGCAGACTACTGTGCGTGAGTTAGGCGTTGTCAGTCATTTAGAAAGCGTCGCAGGCGGGCATACATCGGTGTCGTCAGTGATCGTGGATGCTAACGGTGAGCGACAAATTTTTAACCATCGCGGCAATGCGCTGGCCAAGGCGCATCCGCTGTCCACGCGCTTACTTGTTGGCGCGAGCGCTGTGCTCACCGATCCGCGCTGGGGCGATGGCGCAGCCGCTGCACTGATCTGGGCAAGAGAAAATGCGGTGCTCGGCATGCTCGATGCTGATGTTGCGCCACGTGAGGTATTGCAGCGCCTCGTTCCTCATGCGAAATGGGCGGTGTTTTCCCAGCCGGGTTTGGCTTGCTTTGCACCTGATGCGCGCAGTTCGGGCGCCGGCTTGATTGCGGCGCTTGATGCAGGCGCGAGCTTGGATGCAGCGCTCGCAAGCGGCGCAGCAAGTGCCATGGTCACGCTGGGCAGCCAAGGCGTGGCTTGGATGCATGCGAAAGAGCGCATCTTGCACACGCAGGCCAGTTTTGAAGTGAAGGCACTGGACACCACAGGCGCAGGCGATGTGTTTCATGCGGCTTTGTGTTTTGCTCTTTCCGAGCTGCCTGAACATCACGATGCCGCGCAGGAGCGTCAAGCTATTCGCTTTGCCTGCGCTGCCGCCGCGCTCAAGTGCATGCGCAGGCATGGTGCATTGGGTGCGCCGACGCGAGCCGAGGTTTTGCAGTTTTTAGAAGCACAAGACGCATCTGCTCACGTTTGAGGCATTGATTGCTACATTTTTAGTAGCGCTTCGCGCAGTATTTACGCTGGCTTACCTTAGGTTTAGCTCTCCAACGTGCTGCAGACCTTAAAGTGATTTGTCATAGCACTTTAAGGAGTTTTGATGCGAAATATTCATACACGTACATGTCAATTGGCCGTTGGCATCTTTTGCTCAGCCGCACTACTTAGCGGCTGCTCCACCACGTCGTTTAGCAAACAAGAAGTCGGCACGGCAGCCGGCGCCGTGGTCGGCGGCATCGTTGGCTCGGCTGTCACGGGCGGCTCTACCGTCGGCACAGTCGGCGGCGCAGCTGGTGGCGCTTTGATTGGCAATCAGATTGGCAAGAAGTTGGATAAGGTGAAGTGACCTTCAGCCTCGCTTGCTTTAGTCAACCGCCTCGCCTTCTTTCTGGCCGCTCTTCTACTGCGTGAATGAAGGTGAGGAGGTAGCGGAAATACACTACCAACAAAAAGTACACATCCCGCATAATGAGCAGCATGAAACGCCGCTCATTCCTCTCCACTTCTCTCGCCGCCACTGCCTTCGGATCAGAAGCTTTCGCGCAAAGCTTTCCCAACAAACCTGTGCGCATGATCGTGCCTTTCCCAGCAGGCGGCGCGACCGATGTGTTGGCGCGGGCTTTGTCGATCAAGCTAGGCGAAAAACTCGGGCAAAACGTGGTGGTGGAAAACCGCCCCGGTGCGGGTGGCACGATTGGCTCAGCCGCTGTGGCGCAAGCTGCGCCGGACGGCTACACGATCTTGCTGGCCACATCAAGCACGCACAGCATCGGCCCAGTGATCAACGCGAAGATTCCTTACGACGCTTTGGCCGATTTCACCGCTTTAGGCCAAGTCGCCAGCTCACCCAATATCGTGCTCGTGCCGCAATCCTCGCCCGCGAAGACGATGCGCGAGTTCATTGATTACGCGAAGAAAAACCCCGGCAAGCTCAACTACGCATCGAGTGGTAACGGCACGATTGTGCATCTCACCTCGGAGTTGTTTAAAGCGCAATCAGGCACGTTCATCGTCCACATTCCCTATCGCGGGACAGCGCTGGCGATTCCCGATTTGATCAGCGGCAAGCTGGATGTGTTGTTTGACTCGCTCGTCTCTGGTTTGCCGCATGTCAAAGATGGCAAGCTGCGCGGATTGGCTGTCACGAGCGAGAAGCGCTCAACGCTAGCGCCTGATTTGCCAGCCGTGGCGGATGTGTTGCCCGGCTTTGAATCAGTCACGTGGTTTGGCTTGTATGGGCCTAAAGCTATTGCTGCAGATGTGGTGCAAAAGCTGAATATGTCTTTGAATGCAGCTCTTGCAGACGCGGATGTCAAAGAGCGTTTCGCGCGCCTCGGTGCAGAAGCGATTGGCTCAACGCCTGCAGCCTTTGCATCGCTTGCACAAAACGAACGCGCCAAGTGGAAGCGCATCATTGAACAACGCAGAATAGTTGTGGAATAAATTTCATTCGTGATGCGCTGGATAGACACCCACAGCCACCTTGATGCCCCAGAATTTGAGCGAAATGGGCATGTAGCCGGTGTATTGATTGCGCAGAGCGCTATTGAAAACGTAGCGATCAGTTTGATACCTGCGGTTGAGAAAAGTAACCTTGCCACTGTGCGAGAGCTGGCTCATCAGCAACGCCAAGCTTACGGTTTGGGGATCCATCCGCTCTACGTGCCGCAGGCGCAGATGCAAGATTTGCAGGTCGTCGACGCGCAACTTGCGCAATACAATCATGACCCGCGCTTGGTCGCCGTCGGTGAAATCGGTTTGGATTTTTTTATACCTGCGCTCTGCGTGCCCGAGATGCGCGAAAAACAAACGCAGTTTTATCGCGCTCAGCTAAAAATCGCTAAGCAGCATCAACTCCCCGTGATCCTTCATGTGCGCAAGAGCGCCGATGACTTGCTCAAAGCGCTACGGGAGATCGGCAGCCACGGCGGCATCGCGCATGCTTTCAATGGCTCGGAGCAGCAAGCGATGCAATTCATCGAGATGGGTTTTTGCTTAGGCTTCGGCGGCACAGTGACTTACGAGCGCTCGCTGCAAATTCGTGCGCTGGCCAAGAGCCTGCCAGCATCAGCGATCGTGATGGAAACCGATGCACCCGATATTCCGCCGCATTGGATTTATGCAACCGCTGAAGAGCGCGCAAATGGCAAACCGCAAGGCATCAATTCGCCGCTAGAGCTGCCGCGCATTGGTGCGGTGCTGGCAGAGCTGCGCGGCGTGAGCGCCGAAGATTGGGCAAATCAAACCACTTCAAATGCGCTTCGCGTGTTGCCCAAGCTGAAAGCCCTGCTCTGATGCTGCAATGCCTGCCGCCGCTGCTGAACGCGAATACCTGTGTGCTGATCCTAGGCAGCTTCCCGAGTGTGAAATCATTGCAAGCGCAGCAGTATTACGCGCATCCGCAGAATAATTTATGGAAGCTGATTTTTAGCGTGATTTATAAAGACATTTCGGCACTTTGCCGGCAAGAATACTGCGCGGAGCGCTATGAAAAACGTAGTGAACGCTTGCTGGGTGCAGGCATCGGTTTGTGGGATGTGTACGCCAGCTGCGAGCGCGAAGGCTCGCTCGATTCAGCGATTCGCAATGCGCAGCTCAACGATCTGGCCAGCCTCAAAACGCGCTGCCCACAATTGCAAGCCATTGCGCATAACGGCAGCGAAAGCTACGCTCATGCCAAACACACCCAAGCTCTCGGCCTGCCTGTCTATAAACTCCCCTCCAGCAGCCCGGCTAACGCATCGTGGAGCTTTGAACGAAAATTAGCAGCTTGGCAAGAAGCTCTCGCACCACATTTGAAATCATCATGAAAAAATCTTCTCTCCCCGTTGTCAACATGTCCGAGATGGACGGCATTCGCTATCTTCACCTCGGCACAGAGTGGGTGCAAGGCAGCATGTTGATCAACAAGCCTTTTGAAATTGAGCTGGAATATGTGCAACGCATGATGGCTTGGCTGCTGTTTTTTGATCCGCTCAAAGTGAAGAAGCTTCATGCGATGCAGCTGGGCTTGGGTGCAGGCACGATCACCAAAGCTTGCTACAAAACGCTCAAAATGAATACGACCGTGTTGGAGATCAACCCCTGTGTGGTGGCGGCGTGTCAGCAT
Source organism: Variovorax sp. (assembly GCA_043720775.1). Classification (GTDB taxonomy): domain Bacteria; phylum Pseudomonadota; class Gammaproteobacteria; order Burkholderiales; family Burkholderiaceae_C; genus JANMDU01. Next base: position 6,738 of record JAYSRZ010000465.1, read on the forward strand.
TGGTTTAAGCTGCCACCGCAAGACAAGCGCTTCCACGTCATCCTCGGTGATGCCATGAAGACGCTATTAAATTGGAAGCAGTCCACGCAGGAGATACGGCGCTTAGATGCCGGTTTATCTTCAAATTTTATCGACTGTGCGCAGGTAGATTTGTACGATCACGAAGCCGCAGCGCCCGTGTTGGACAGCGCAGAATTTTACAAAGCAGTTCGCAGCACATTGACTGACGAAGGCATCATGACGGTGAATCTCTTTGGCCGCAGCTCCAGCTTTGACAAGAGCCTGGCGCAGATCAGCAAAGCTTTTGGTGAAGATGCGGTGTGGAGTTTTAAGCCAACGAAAGAAGGCAACACTGTGATCCTTGCGCAGCGCACGCCGAATCGCCCCAAGCGCGATTTGCTCGCCGCTCGTGCTGAGCAGATAGAAGCGATGTTTGATTTGCCCGCTCGCAAATGGCTGCGGCTCTTGAAGCCGCTGCTGAAGTAGCCAGTCTGTGCGGCTGAAAGCTTGCTAACATGCTGCCATGAACGCAGTTCCTACTTCCAAACCGCCATCTAAACCACTCCACACGGGCCAGCTCGATTGGCGTCATGTGGTGCAGTGGCTGCAAGCCGATGGCGTGATCTCGTTGGCCGAGGCCAAACGCACCGTGGATCGCTGCTCCAAAGCAGAAAGCGCGCAGCATCCTCTCGTGCGCCTCGCCGCAGTCGCCATGACGCGCGCATCAGATGGCAAGCCGCTCGACATTGAAGCGCTCACGCAGTTTCTTGCCGCCAAAGCAGGGGTTGATTATTTCCGCATTGATCCGCTTAAAGTCGATGTGGGCAAGGTGGCCGAGACGATGAGCGCCACGTTTGCTGAGCGGCACGGCATCTTGCCGGTGCAAGTATTGCCCACGCAAGTGGTCATCGCCACAAGCCAGCCTTTCGTCACCGATTGGGTCGATGAAGTCGAGCGGCAGGCGCGGCGCAGCGTGCGCGTCGTCGTCGCCAGCCCGCAGGATATTCATAAATACACGGCAGAGTTTTTCGCGCTCGCAAAATCTGTGCGCAACGTCACGAAGGCTGGAGGCAACGCTGGCGGCGCAAGCTTTGAGCAACTTGTCGAGCTCAATAAAACCAACAAGCAACTCGATGCGAATGATCAAGGCGTGGTGCAAGTGGTGGATTGGCTTTGGCAATACGCATTTGACCAACGTGCCAGCGACATTCACTTGGAGCCGCGCCGCGAGCAAGGCGTGATCCGCTTTCGGATTGATGGCGTGTTGCATGCGGTGTATCAAGTGCCCCTACAAGTGATGAATGCGATGGTGGCGCGGATCAAGTTGCTGGGGCGCATGGATGTAGTGGAGAAGCGCCGCCCGCTAGATGGCCGCATCAAGACGAAGAATCCACGTGGCGATGAGGTAGAGATGCGCTTATCAACGCTTCCCACTGCCTTCGGCGAAAAAATGGTGATGCGTATTTTTGATCCTGATAACGCCGTGAAAGATTTGGAAGGCTTGGGTTTTTCCGATCATGATGCCAAGCGCTGGGAGGAGCTCGTGAAGCGCCCTTACGGCATCATTCTCGTCACCGGCCCCACCGGCTCAGGCAAAACGACCACCTTGTACTCCACGCTCAAGCGATTAGCCACCGAAGAAGTCAACGTCAGCTCGATTGAAGACCCGATTGAGATGATCGAGCCATCATTCAATCAAACGCAAGTGCAGCATCAGCTTGATTTCGGTTTCGCCGAAGGCTTGCGCGCCCTCATGCGGCAAGACCCAGACATCATCATGGTCGGCGAGATCCGAGATCTAGCCACAGCAGAGATGGCTGTACAAGCCGCGCTTACCGGCCACCTCGTATTCTCCACGCTTCACACCAACGACGCACCCAGCGCCGTCGCCCGCCTGATGGAGCTGGGCATCCCGCCGTATTTGATCAACGCCACCGTGCTCGGCGTATTAGCCCAGCGCCTCATGCGCACGCTGTGCGCAGAATGCAAGCAACCTGCAGACAACAACCCCGAAGCGATCAACGAGCTCATCAAGCCGTGGAAGATCAACGCCGGCTACAAGCCCTACAAGCCGGTCGGCTGCGTCGATTGCCGCATGACAGGCTACCGTGGCCGCATGGGCGTGTATGAGCTGCTCACCATCACCGAAGCCTTCAAGGCACTGGTGAACAAAGAAGCCAACATGGATGCCACCCGCAAACAAGGCATTACAGACGGCATGCGCCCCCTGCGCCTCGCCGCCGCGCTGCGCGTGGCCGATGGCATGACGACGATGGAAGAGGTGCTGACTTCTACGCCGTTGATGGGGTGAAGCGACTGGGTTGAAGTCTGACTGAGCTAAGCCATATCAAGCCGCTTACATATTTCCGTCACGGTGGCCGATTGGTTCATGCTGTAGAAATGCAATCCGGGCACGCCGCCGTTGCGTAGTTG
>JAYSRZ010000466.1:0-1101 GCA_043720775.1 Variovorax sp.
GCTTGGATTCAACTCTAAGTGCAACACTGTCGATTATTGGATGATAGCTGGAGCGCTGTGATGGTTCAGCAGCAAATTGCGGTAGACCTCCAAAGGAGAGTAAGCATTCAAGGTCTTTCGCGGGCGATTGTTAATTTCATCAGCAATCGCATCGAGTTGGTCTTGGCTGTAGCCAGACAGATCTGTGCCCTTAGGCAAGTATTGGCGCACCAAGCCGTTGGTGTTCTCGTTCGTTCCGCGTTGCCACGGACTGTGCGGGTCACAGAAATAGACGGCGATGTTCGAGTTGGCCGCCAGCTCCTTGTGGCGCGCCATCTCCCCGCCCTGATCATGCGTGAGCGACTGACGCATCGGCTGGGCAATCGAGCGAAGCTTTTGCGTAAACGCTTCAAGCACCGTTGCCGCACTGCCCGGCTTGGGGCCTGGCAGATGCACCAGGATCAGCAAACGCGATGAGCGCTCAACCAGCGAGCCCACCGCACTGGCATTGCCTTTACCCTTGATCAAGTCAGACTCCCAGTGCCCCGGAAACAGCCGGTCATGAACCTCCGGCGGTCGGCAATGCACGCTGACCATATCCGTTATCTTGCCCCGGCGCTCCACACCTCGACTGCGCGGCATGCGTTTGGACTGGGCACGGCGCATCAGCGCGATCAAGTCTTTGCGCAGCTCACCCCTAGGCATGGCATAGATGGCGTTGTAGATGGTTTCGTGAGACACGCGCTGGCTAGACTCGTTAGGGTGGTGGCGCTGCAGGTAAATAGCGATTTGTTCGGGCGACCACTTTTGCTTGAGCAGCGCGCAGACCTGGGCAAACAAAGCACCGCTCTGCCCCAGTTTAGGCGCTGCGCGGCAGAATACGCGCCGGCGGCTGCGGCGCTTTTGGGCAAACGTGCAGCTGTACTTGCCAGAAGGCGCATTGCGCAGCATTTCCCTGCTGATGGTGGAGGCGGCGCGATTGAGTATTCGGGCCATGGCCCGAATACTCAAGCCTTGGGCTTGATAGCTTGCAATCGCTATCCGTTCTTCATATTGGAGTTGATGGTAATGCTGCGGTTTAGTCATTTCTACACCTTAGTTGATTTAAGGTGTTGCACTTGA
>JAYSRZ010000467.1:0-1100 GCA_043720775.1 Variovorax sp.
TTCAATGCGTTTTTCTGCGCCTGCATGCTCCACGATAAGTGTTTTAACGCCGGCAGTCATTTCGCAGCGCAATGCTTTGTGATTGCACAAAATATCCACGCCGTCTGCGCGCATCGAGTCCATCGCATGCTGCGAGACTTCCTCATCCTCGCGAATCAGAATGCGTGGTGCCATTTCTACTTGCGTTACCTTGCTGCCCAGCCGAGCAAACGCCTGCGCTAGCTCCGAGCCAATCGGCCCGCCGCCCAGCACCACCATGCGCGGCGGCACGGCATCTAGCTTGGCAAAGATTTCCCACAGCGTATCGCTCGTCACGTAGCCGACATCTTCAATGCCCGGCAGTGGCGGCACAATAGGACGCGCGCCGGTGGCGATCACGATGCTGCGCGTGGTGAGCACTTGTTTTGTGCCATCGTTCATGGCAATCTCAACCGTCCACGGATTCACAATTTTTGCGTAGCCCGCCAAGCATTCCACGCCGAGGCTGGTGTAGCGCTCCATCGAATCATGCGGCTCAATCGCGGCAATGATGTCATGAACGCGCTGCATCACAGCTTTGAAGCTGAAGCTCGGCTGCGCATTGTTCAGGCCATAGTTGCTCGCATGGCGCATTTGATGCGCAAGCTTCGCCGATTTGATGATCGCCTTGCTCGGCACGCAGCCATAGTTCAGGCAATCGCCACCCATTTTGTGCGCTTCAATGAGCGTGACTTTAGCCTTCACGACAGCGGCAATATAAGCGGATACCAAGCCGCCTGCGCCACCGCCGATGACGACCATGTTGCGGTCAAACGAAGATGGCTTCAGGTGATTCCACTTCGCATACACCTTGCGCTTTTTGATGCCTTCGATGATCTTTTTAGCGATGATCGGGAAGATGCCGAGCAACACGAATGAGCCGAGCAAGCCGGGCGAGAGAATGCCTTTGAGGGAATCTATCTTGGCCAATTGCGTGCCTGCATTCACGAACACTGCTGTGCCAAGCAGCATGCCCAACTGACTCACCCAGAAAAACGTCAGCGTCTTCATCTTCGTCAACCCCATGAGCAGGTTGATCACGAAGAAGGGCACGAGCGGCACTAGGCGCAGGGTGAACAAGT
>JAYSRZ010000468.1:0-3209 GCA_043720775.1 Variovorax sp.
CTTGATGGTGTCCATCGTGGCCATCGCAAGACCAGCGCCGTTGACTAAGCAGCCGATGTTGCCGTCGAGCGAAATGTAGGCCAGATCAAATTTAGAGGCTTCTACTTCGGCTGCATCTTCTTCATCCAGATCGCGCAAAGCGACGATATCGGGGTGGCGGAAGAGGGCGTTGGAATCAAAGTTGAATTTAGAGTCAAGCGCGATGATCTCGCCTTTGCTGGTACGGTTCAGCGGATTGATCTCCACCAAAGCGGCATCCGTATCCATGTAGCATTTGTAGAGCTTTTTGCAGACATCGGCAAACTGCGCTTGCGAGTCAGCGGGCATGTTGATGCCTTTGCCGAGTTCTAAGCATTGTGTATCCGTCAAACCAGCCAGTGGATCGACAAACACGGTAAGGATTTTCTCAGGCGTGTCATGCGCGACTTTTTCAATGTCCATGCCGCCTTCGCTGGATGCGATAAAGGCGACCTTTTGCGTGGCGCGATCCGTCACGATGGAGAGGTAGTATTCTTTTTGAATGTCTGCGCCATCTTCGATGTACAAGCGGCGCACTTTTTGACCAACCGGGCCGGTTTGGTGCGTGACGAGTTGCATGCCGAGAATCTCAGAAGCGCGAGCTTTCACATCGTCGATGCTCTTGGCCACTTTCACACCGCCGCCTTTGCCGCGCCCGCCAGCGTGAATCTGCGCTTTCACCACCCAGACCGGGCCACCGAGTTTTTGTGCGGCTTCAATGGCTTCTTGCACGGTGAACGCTGCAATGCCGCGCGGCACGGGAATGCCAAACTGGCGCAAAATTTCTTTGCCTTGGTACTCGTGGATTTTCATGGGTGGGGTTTCCGGCTGTTGTGTGTCGGGAAGATGACGTGTTGGAATGAATTCATGCAAAATCGTCGGTACTGCACAAGCATATTACGCAAGCGATTTCAGCGCGTAACTGTATCATGTTGCAATGCACCAAATCTGACGTGTAGAAAGTTCAAAAATCATGGCAAAAGTATTCATTGACGGCGAAGCCGGCACCACAGGCCTGCAAATCCGCGAGCGGCTGGCGCTGCTGCCGCAAATCGAAGTGTTGTCGATTGCGCCTGAGAAGCGCAAAGATATTGAGGGCAAGAAAGCGTTGTTTAACGAAGCCGATTTGGTAGTGCTGTGTTTGCATGACCATTCTGCTATTGAATCCGTAGCGCTTTGCGCAGAACTGGCGGGCGCGAGAGCGCGTATTGGCATGAAGCCCCTCAGAATAGTGGATGCCAGCAGCGCACATCGCACCGCACCAGGCTGGGTCTATGGCTTTCCTGAATTGAATGCGGCGCAAACAACTGCTGTGAAAAACGCGCAATTCGTGGCCAACCCTGGCTGCTACCCCACCGGCGGCATTGCGCTCTTGCGCCCTTTGATCGATGCAGGGCTCGTGCCTGCGGACTACGCGATAGTCATGCAAGGCTTCTCGGGCTACTCGGGCGGTGGACGACAGATGATTGAGAGCTACGAGATTGCCAAAACCGCTGCGCCGCTGGAGATGTATGGTCTGAATTTGGCGCACAAGCATGTGGCCGAATTGCATAAATACAGTGGTCTTTCACGTCGCCCGATTTTCATTCCCACTGTGGCTAATTTCCACAGCGGCATGCTCGATCACATCGGTTTGCAATTTGATTTGCTGCGCGGCGTGAGCAAAGCCTCTCAGCTTGAAGAGGTGCTTAAAGCGCATTACGCGGGCTGTGAATTTGTCAAGATCGTGCCGGCCAATGAGTCCAACAAAATCGAACCCACAGCATTGGTTGGCACGAACATGCTGGAATTGTCGGTCTATGGCAATGATGCGAGTGGCCAAGCTCTGTTGGTGGCGCGTTATGACAACTTAGGCAAAGGCGCCAGCGGTGCGGCTGTGCAGAATATGCGGCTGATGCTGGGCGTTTGATTCTTGAAGGATGTTAGTGGTTTATTTCCGCAAAATCTGCGGTTTGACCAAGCAGATACTGCGTGGGGCGCTATCGAACTTATAGCGTCTGTTGGTATTTACGTCACCGCACCACGCTTGGGGCTATTCGTCATGCGCCGTGTAACCACACTTCCCATTGCCATCACAAAGCTCAGCGCAATGCTGGGGTGTTTGTGCGCCAACTCGGCGTAACGCATCGGGGAGAGCCCCCAGAGCACGCACCTGCTTTTGGCCTGAACGGTGGCATTTCTAGGCATGCGAGCAAAAAACGCGCCCTCTCCGACCACCGAGCCTGCGCCGACGGTTGCCAGCTCCACAACGCCAGCGCCTTCCGCCCGATAAATGCCCAAAACACCGGATTCAACCAAATACACCGTAACTTCAGTGGCGCCTTGTCGGATCACCTCTTGGCCAGGCTCAACAGTAAACGCTTGCAAATGCTCCGCAAATATCACCCAGTCACTGAGCTTGAGCGTGAGGCGAATCGCGTCAAACTGCTGTGACGACTGAATACTGGTGGCCAGCCGCACCACACCATCGCTGACTTTTTGCGGCCTCACCGAGCCCACGCGCTCCGATGGCGCGAGCACGCCCGGCGTACTCGGCCTGAAATTGCTATTGGGGCTCTCGCTGTCATCTTCGCTGCTGCCATAGAAGCCGCTGCTGAAGAAGCTGTTGCTTCCTTTGTCTTGTTCTGACGAACCGAATTCTTTTTTCTTCCACATGCCTGTAGTGTCCAAAGTTGCAGATGTAAACGCAAGCAAAAACTAAGTAGATTGCAGCTAAATTTCACTCAATGTGTAATTTAATATTAGTTTACGTGTATCCACACTTTGTTTCTATATGAACGAGTTGCAATATGTAACCATATTGAGTCGTTTTAGGCAATTTGCAGCTGCTTCATTGCTAAGCGCTGCATATGCTGGCGCAGGCGTTGCAAGCCCAGATCGTGCTCATATTGCTTCTCGCGCAGATTCGCATCCGGTTCAAACGCCTCCAACATCACACGATCTTGCTCCAGCACATTCCAATGGCGCATCTCCAAACGATTGCGATACAAAAAGCGCCATGCATCGCGCTGCCAGCCCGTCACGCGCCGGCAACGCCAGAAAAACACCGCAGTTGCGGCAGGCTGCCCCGGCACGATGATCGGCGCAAACGCCCCAATGATGCCGAAGCTGCCGCCCGGCCCACCTGTCTTCGGATACGGAATCTCTAGCCGCATCCAATGCACGCCGGTATCCGCCCATTCCGTCCAATC
>JAYSRZ010000469.1:0-3205 GCA_043720775.1 Variovorax sp.
GCGATTCGTTACGGCTGCGGGCATGCGGGCGGGGCCCATGAGGCCGAACCATTGTTCGTAGTCCATGCCGTTGACGCCAACTTCTGTGAAGGTGGGTACGTTGGGGTAATCAGGATGGCGGCGCGAGCCTGTCACAGCGAGGGGAATGAGCTTGCCACTCTTCACGTGGCTGCCGGCACTGGTCATCGTGGTGATGAAGGTGTTGACTTGGCCGCTCATCAAATCGATCATCGCGCGCGAGCTGCCTTGGTAGGGCACGCTGATGAATTTCACGCCGCTGCGGGCTTTGAAGAGATCCACCACCACAGAGCCTGTGCCTGCGATGGCCATGGAGAGTTTGTCGGGGTTCGCGCGGGCGTAGCGCAGCACGTCTTGCGCTGTCTTGGCCTCGAAGCCAGCGTGCGTGAGCAGGAAGGCGGGCGTTTTGCCAATGAGGGAAATTGGCGTGAAATCTTTTACCGCGTCATACGGCATCTTGGCGGTGTAGATCGGCGTGCTCGCGTGGAACACATCCACAAGCACGAGCGTGTAGCCATCTGCCGCAGATTTGGCCACGAGATCCGTGCCAATCATGCCGCCCGCTCCGCCTTTGTTGTCCACCACCACGCTTTGCTTCAATACTTGACCCAGCTTGTCTGCAATCAATCGCCCCGTGCCATCCGAGCTGCCGCCAGCCGGGAAGGGCACAACGATTTTGATGGGCTTGTTGGGATAGTCTTGCGCGAAGGCAGTGCTAACGGCAAAGGTAGATGCGATGGTGAAGGTGAGCAGTTCGCGGCGGTTGGTCATGATGTCTTGTTCCTTGAATTATTTGGTGAATGCAGTGTAGCTTGTGGGCTTGCTCGTTTGCAAGTACAAGCGGGGTATGGCATGAGTTTTTGGATAAAAATGGCATGTCGCCGGCGTATTTACTGCGTGGAGTGCTATTGAATTCATAGTATCGGCATTCAAAGTATTTCACGCAATCTTTTTGTACCAGCGGCCTACCATCGGGCAGTCGTCTCGTAAAATTTTTTGAAAACACACGCGATTGAGATCATTGCAAACCAACTCTCTCCCCGCGCGCAGTTGCCAAAAAAATTTCCGATCCAACCACCCAACGGTCTCCGCAGTTAACATAGCGCTGAGCTGAAATGAACCACCTAGAAAAGCCAAAATGATCTCTATAAATAGACACACACTTCTGCGGTGGTCTGTCCGTGTTTCGTTTGCACTTAGCATGCTCCAAGGTGCATATTTTGGTTTGACGAACGCAGGAATCACAAACTACGTCGTATTTTTCTCTGGGATTTCAGTATCCGTAGGTGGGATTATTGCGGCGTCGCTGGTTAAAGAGCGAATTCAGTGTAATCATCTGCATGGCAAAGCGCCAAGTAACTCATTGGTTCGAATCGCGATTTTCTTGCCGATTGTCTTGCTCGTCGCGTTCTTTCTAATTTTGGCGATCCAGCTTTCGTGAACAAAGATTAGTTTCGCACATTACTTTCCTGCGGATACCGTTGGGTGTTTGGATCGGAAATTTTTTGGCAACTGCGCGCGGGGCTAGGGTTGGCTCGCGGTGATCTGAATCGCGTGTGTTTTCAAAAAATTGTCTGAGGCAAATGTCCGACGGTAGGCCGCTGGTACAAAAGGCGGCCAGAAACTGTCAGCACGCCAAGACCCTTCGATCCTTCGACAAGCTCAGGGCGAACGGTTAATTACTACGATTTCAATAGCACTCCACGCAGTAAATACGCTGGCTAACTGCCTAAATCACTGTGAAACTTTGCGCTCAGGCAGTTTCAAAGTCTGCCCAATTGCCATCACGTCAAACGCTTCTTGCGGGAGGCTCGAAGCAGCGCGGGCAGCGGCCAAATCTTTGGGCGGTTGATCCAGCGATTCGTCGGTCAAATCGAAAGTGCCCCAATGCACACCGATGCTGCGCTTGGCTTTGAGATCGAGGTGAATTTGCACGGCCTCGACAGGGTTGACGTGTTGCTCCTTCATGAACCAACGGGGCTCATAAGCGCCGACGGCGATCAGCGCCATGTCGAAGCCGCCACCGAGTGCGTTTGTTTGCTTTGCTGCGAAATGCTTTTGCGTATCGACGAAATCTTGGGAATAGCCGGTGTCGCCGCTGAAATAGGCGTGGAAATCGCTGGCAAAGAGGGCGTAGCCGCCCCAAAGCGTGGCGCGGCGGTCGCCCATGCCTCGGGCGCTCCAATGCTGCACGGGCGTGAAATGCACTTCGACTGCTCCCGCTTGCGTTTTGACAGTTGTCTTATCCCACCAATCGAGCTGCTGCACATTCGTGATGCCCTCGCGGGCAAACCATTTCTTCACGCCCAGCGGCACGATGAAAAGCGGTGCGCCGCCAGCCTGCGCGTTCAACGCTTTGACGCTCGCCGTGTCCAAATGGTCGTAATGGTTGTGAGACAGCAGGACGACATCAATGCGCGGCAGGTCTTTCAAAGCGATGCCGGGCGCTTGATAGCGCTTGGGGCCAGCGAATTGCACCGGCGAGGCGCGATCCGAGAAGATCGGATCAGTCAAGAGATTGAGGCCACCCATCTGCACCAGCATCGTGGCGTGGCCGATCCAGGTGATGGCGGGCTGCTGCTGTGAGCCGATGTTTGCGCCCACAAACTTCATATCGGGTACGACGACGGCGGTGGGCTTCTCGGGCGGTTTGGGCAAGCCTGCGCGGGCTCGCTCCCATTGCCATCGAAAAAAATCGCTCTGCGGTTTGTCGGTCGCATCCGTGTAGTTATTCTGGAAGCCCTCGGAGCGATGGTGCTTCTTGGCGGGGTTGAAATCGTCGTTCACGGTGGAGCAAGAAGTTAGAAGAATCAAAGAAGAGATAGCTATTAATTTAATAGCACCTCTCGCAGGTAGATCGTGCGCTACAGGCTGATTTCGCTTAAAAAATAACATCGCTGCGCGCTCACAACAACCGCACAGCCGCCACCGCAGCAATGCCCAAAGCAAAATTTAGCACGACCATTTTGTGAATCAAAGCAGCTTTGCCTGCCGCCAGCGGCCAATTCGCTGCCGCCACCGCTCGCTTCAACCCCTTGAAACCCGCAAAATAAATGTGGCCAAACACCAGCATCATCGCCACGCCAAGTCCAAACATCAGATGCCAGCCCAGTGGAATGCTGGCCATGCCCACGGCTTTCGCTCCAGCGCCATACAGATGCAAGCCGCTCAGTAAAAGCACAGCGAT
>JAYSRZ010000470.1:0-1096 GCA_043720775.1 Variovorax sp.
TGTAGAGCTTTTGCAGCACATCAACGCATTGCGCTGTCGAGCCAGCGGGCACGCCAATGCTGTCAGACAGATGCTTGGCTTGTGCGTCGGTCAAACCCAGGGCAGGGTCGACGATTTCGGTGATAATTTTTTCGGGTGACACTTCGGCCACATGCTCAATGTCCATGCCGCCTTCAGACGAGACGATGAACGCCACGCGTTGTGAGGCGCGATCCGTCACTGCGGACACATAGTATTCGTGCTTGATATCAGCGCCGTCTTCGATGAACAAACGGCGCACTTTTTGACCCAAAGGGCCTGTTTGATGCGTCACGAGTTGCATGCCCAAAATTTCGCCAGCGATTTTTTTGACATCGTCAATCGAGCGCGCCAGCTTCACGCCGCCGCCCTTGCCGCGTCCGCCCGCGTGGATTTGCGCTTTGACCACCCACACTGGGCCGCCCAATTTTTGTGCCGCTTCAACCGCTTCTTGCACAGTGAAAGCGGGAATGCCGCGCGGCACCGGAATGCCGAATTGGCGCAATAGCTCTTTGCCTTGGTACTCGTGGATTTTCATGCGGCTCTCTCAAAAAATGGACAACAATGGAACGGTTAGCGCCACGCAGATGGTTTGATTCATCACCCGCATGGCACGCAATTTTCAAGACGGACTGTATCATGCTGCATTGCACAAAAATGCGAGTTACCTTACAGTCACAAAAATCGCAAAGCTGTTTCCTCTGTGTAAACGCTTTCGTTGCGAATTATTATTGATACATTTTTGGAATATAAATATGACAAAAACTTATAAAGTATTTATCGACGGCGAAGCTGGCACCACCGGCTTGCAAATTCGTGAGCGTTTGGCGACCCTGCCCGCCATCCAGATGCTCAGCATCGCGCCTGAACTGCGCAAAGACGCCGCTGCCAAGCGCGATTTGATGGCGCAGGCCGATCTGGTCGTTTTGTGTCTGCACGACGACGCTGCGCGTGAATCTGTCGCGATGATTGACTCTTTATCGGGCCATTCTTCGGATAAAAAGCCCAAAATCATCGACTCCTCCACCGCGCACCGCGTCACTTCAGGCTGGGTTTACGGTTTTCCTGAGCTCAACGC
>JAYSRZ010000471.1:0-1096 GCA_043720775.1 Variovorax sp.
GCCGCTGGGCGCAATCAAGGCGACGAAACCAATCGCAAACCCCACGTGCGGCAGCGCAAGCATCGGCCCCAAAACACGCACCATTGCGTTCCAGCGCGCAGTCGCAAAGCTGATCGACAGCAGCCAAGCCGCGCCCGCCACCGCCAGCAGCGTGGAGGCCACGCCTGTCCACAAGCTCAAGCCCAGCGCACGACCCGTTTGCGAATCGGCCAGCAGGCTTTGCCAAGCCTCAACGTCCCAAGCCGCCAAGATCGCGGCAACCAGCGATAGACCCAACGGCGCGCCGAGCAAGGCAATCAGGGCGAGGGGGGCGAGGAGTTTGGGGGGCATGGGGTGAAGTTTCAATTTCAATGCCGCATCAGTTCACTATTATATATATAGCAATCCATGCGCGTTATTCGGGAGCTGGAGCAATATTTTATTCACAATTATCGATAATTTGGCATATATTGACAATAAATTAACTTGCAGGTTAATTTTCAGCTTCTCTGGCCTGCACGTCACGCGCTTTTAGCACTGCCATGTAATTGTCCCGCGCTCAACGCAGCCTCTTCCCGGTCGCACACGCTTGCATCAGTGTGGCCAGCCTTGATACCCTGGTTTCAGCTTTTTTGGCTGTGGTCACCCAGTGAAGCAGTACTTTTTTGTAGCCGGGCGGACAGTCCTCAAAATACGTCCACGCGGGCTTATCTCGCTGGAATATTTGAAGCTCTTGCGGCGAAAGCTGTGCAGTGACTTCCTGCTCGTAGGCGTAGATCACAGACTTCTCGTCCTTGCGGTGGGTAAAAGCCTTCGCTCCATCGGGGGTCATTCGGCCACGAGCCTGCAATTCTCGAAACTTGGCGATGTTGATCGCGCTCCAGATAGACGTTGTCTTTCGGGGTGTGAAACGGATCTGGTACGACTCGTCATCGATACGCTTGCGCACCCCGTCGATCCAGCCGAAGCAAAGCGTTTCGTCCACTGACTCAGACCAAGTCATGCTGGGACGGCCCGAACCGACTTTGTAGAAGCCTACGATCAGCTCAGGCGCAGTGCCAGCGTGGTTCGCAAGCCAGCCTCGGAAGGCTGTCGCGCATTTGAAAAACTGAGGGGC
>JAYSRZ010000472.1:0-1095 GCA_043720775.1 Variovorax sp.
TAGATTTTGAATATCCATCATCATTTGGCGCGTTTTTAAAGTCGTGACACCGCAATGGTAATGCAACAGCGTGCGAAGCTGTGTTTTGAGGGGTTGCAAGCAGCTGCTGCAGGCTTGCAAAAGCTGAGAAAACGGTGCTGTTGAATCCAACGCGGTTTGCAACGATAACCATTGCGCGCCCGTCAAACTGCTGCGATCTTCAGCGTGCGCCACCCTCAAACCGCCCTCTGGGATCAGCACGTAGGCGGCATCAGCCTGCAAATCTGCCAAATTGGCTGTTTGAGACTTCAAAGAGGGTAAAAAACCAATTTCTCGCAGCAGCATCAATTCAAAAGCACGCAAGGCAACTTCTAGCACGCGCTGCCCTTCCGTTCCTTCGGCAGCTTCTTGACGGAATGCTTGAGCGATGATGTGGACGGTCAAAGCATAAGCATCAAACAGCGCAGGGTGTGGGTCGTCACGCGCTAGGAGCCGCATCAGCAATTCATTGAGGTAATAGCCAGCCATCAACGCTTCACCTGTCGGCATCACATGGCCGCCCATCCATTCAGAGCTGCGCAGCGTGCGGATTTCAGCATCACCGCCGAAGGCCACATGCAAAGGCTGCAGTGGCAACAGAATTGGTCGGAAGTTAGAACTGGGTTTTTTCGCACCTTTGGCAACCAAAGCGATACGTCCATGGTGGCGCGTCAGCACCTCAAGAATCAGACTGGACTCGCTCCAATCGTAGCGGTGCAGCACATAGGCAGGCTCGTCAGCAATTCGTTTAACCATCAATTCCCCGCCGAGCCGCCTCAAGGGGAATTAGCCCCCTCGGGGGGCAGCGAAGCACACGAAGTGGCAAGCGTGGGGGCATTATTCGTAGCCAAACGAGCGCACCCGTGCTTCGTCATCAGCCCAGCCCGAACGAACCTTGACCCACAATTCAATGAACACTTTAGCATCCATCAAGCGCTCAAGTTCCACACGGGTTTCCGTGCCGATGCGTTTGATGCGCTCGCCTTTATCACCAATGACCATGGCTTTGTGGCCATCGCGCTCGACAATGATGGTGGCGGCGATTTTGACGAGGCGTTTTTGACCCTTTTTCTTGGG
>JAYSRZ010000473.1:0-3183 GCA_043720775.1 Variovorax sp.
CCTAAAGCGGTGTTTTGCCCAAAAGCGATCAGCCAATAAAAACCAATCACGGTGGGCGGCAGGAGAAGCGGCAGCAAAAGCAGCGCTTCGATCCAAGGCTTGGCGCGACTTGGCGTAAACGCCAGCCAGCGGCCCAGCCACAAGCCCAGCGGCAAAAGTGCAGCCGCTGTGAGAAGAGCTAAAAAGAGAGAGACGCGAGCGGCTTGCCAATCCATAGAGCAATGATACGGGGCGCAGCGGCTCTGCGACTGCGTCTATTAAAGCAATATTTATGCCGTCGTGAAGTACACTTGCAATTCATGTTTTTAAGGTGCTGCCTATGCTGACCACGCTCTCTTCTTTCTCGCTTCGCCGCCTGTGCGCAGCTACGGCAGCGATCGCATGCGTTTTGGCCAGCCAGAGTGCTGGAGCGGCAAAAGCGGATCGCAGTCAAGCGATGAACGCAGAATCGGATTCGCTGCGCTATGATGATGTGAAGCAAACCAGTGTGTTTACTGGCAATGTGGTGATCACCAAAGGCACAATAATCATTCGCGGAGATCGCATCGAGGTGCGGCAAGACAGAGAAGGCTTTCAGTTTGGCACAGCCACCTCCAGCGGCGGCAAGCGCGCCTTCTTCCGCCAAAAGAGAGATGGCGGCAGCGGCGATGAATGGATCGAGGGTGAGGCAGAAAGCATCGTGTACGACGGCCGAGCCGACACCGTCACGTTTACCAAAAACGCCATCATGCGGCGCATGCGCGGCGCATCAGTTGCAGATGAGACGCAGGGCGCCATCATCACTTATGACAACACCAGCGATGTATTCAACGTCTTGGGCGGCAACTCGGCCACACCCGGCAATCCGAGCGGGCGAGTCAGAGCCGTGATCGGCCCGCGCGCGCCAGCGGCATCTCCTGCCGCTCCGAGCACAGGCAGCGCTCCGCTGCGCCCAAGCACGGGTTTGGCTGAGGATAAAAAGTGAGCGAAGGCGCGGCAGTGCTTGTGGACGCGGTGACAGATCGCAAGCTCGAAGCCCGTGGCCTGCAAAAAAGCTACGGCGCGAGGCAAGTGGTTAAAGATGTGTCGCTCTCTGTGAGCCAAGGCGAGGTGGTGGGTTTGCTGGGGCCCAATGGTGCGGGCAAGACGACATCGTTTTACATGATTGTGGGCTTGGTCAGAGCCGATGCAGGTGAAATTTCGATCAACGGCCATGCGGCGCAAAACATGCCGATCCATCGGCGCTCGCGCATGGGACTGAGTTATTTGCCGCAAGAAGCGTCGATTTTTCGTAAATTGAATGTCACGGAAAACGTGCAGGCCGTGCTGGAATTGCAGCGTGACAAAAACGGCAAGCCGTTGTCCAAAGCGGCACTCAATGAGCAACTTGAGCAGCTCTTGAAAGATCTGCGCGTGGATCATTTGCGAGATTCTCCGGCTTTGGCGCTCTCCGGCGGCGAGCGCCGCCGCGTGGAAATTGCGCGCGCCTTGGCCACCAATCCGCAATTCATCTTGCTAGATGAGCCCTTTGCCGGCATTGATCCAATTGCCGTGATTGAGATTCAGCGCATCATTGGCTTCTTGAAAAGCCGAGGCATCGGCGTGCTCATCACCGATCACAATGTGCGCGAGACTTTAGGCATTTGCGATCATGCCTACATCATCAGCGAAGGCCGTGTGCTCGCGCGGGGCACGCCCGCCGAGATCGTAGATAACGCAGATGTTCGCCGCGTGTATCTCGGCGAAAACTTCAAGATGTAGTGGCTCGGCCTTTGGGCTGACAGAACGATATGAAACCGGGATTAAGTCTTCGCGTCTCCCAGCATCTTGCGCTCACGCCACAATTGCAGCAATCGATTCGCTTGCTGCAACTGTCCACGCTTGAACTCGCGCAAGAGATCGAGCAGATGATTCAAGACAATCCGTTTTTGGAGGCGGAGACCGCTGAGCTCAGCTACGAAGAGCAAATCGCTGTCGAGCGCAGCACGCGAGACGATGAGAAGCTAACGCGTGAAGATCGAGAGATAGATTCAGATGCTATTTATTCGATAGCACCTCACGCAGAATTTACGGGCGCTAATGGCCAAAATGATGCAGAAAACGAGAGCTTTACTGCGGCCAGCGAAGAAACGCTCCCCACCACCGAGCCCACTGATTGGGATGGCGATCAAGCCGCGCCCGATGACGCGAATCACGATTTAGAAATGGGAATGGATGCCGGCACGCGAAGCACGAGCGCGGCACTTGGCGAGAGTGACTATGACCCGACGGAGAACAACGCTGCGAGCGCTAGCTTGGCTGAGCATTTGCATCGCCAAGCCTTAGGTCTGCGTTTATCGGATGAGGATCGCGCTGCGCTCTTCATGCTGATCGAATCGCTAAACGACGATGGCTATTTAGAAGACGATTTTGAGAGCCTCGCGCAAAGCTTGGGCGCTGACACTTTAGAAGATGTGGAAGAGCTGATTTCGCGTTTTTCGATTGCGCTCAAATGGCTGCAAAACTTAGAGCCCATTGGCGTCGGCGCAAGAGATTTGAGCGAGTGCATCACGCTTCAACTTCGAGCAAAGCCAGAGTTTGCAACGGACGATATTTTGCAAACCGCTGCAAAAATCTGCAAACATCCGCTAGATTTGCTGGCCAGGCGCGACGTAAAGCGCCTCGCGCAGCTCACGCTCTGCAGCAGCGACGATATCAAAGCTGCTATTTGCCTGATCGCCAAGCTAGAGCCCAAGCCTGCTCGCCAGTTTGCACAAGTTGAGCGCAATATCGTGATCCCCGACGTGATCGTGCGCGCTGAGAAGCGCCGTGGGCAAACCATCTTTATTGCGCAGCTCAATCCAAATGTGATACCCAAGCTGCATGTGAATGATCTGTATGCGAATGCTTTGAAAGGCAGCAAAAAAACCGAAGCTGTGCAGGGGCTGCAAGGCCGCTTGCAAGAAGCGCGCTGGTTTATCAAAAATGTGCAGCAGCGCTTCGACACGATCTTGCGCGTGAGCCAAGCCATCATCGAGCGCCAAAGCAGTTTCTTCAAACATGGCGCAGTAGCGATGCGCCCACTCGTGTTGCGCGAAATTGCCGAAGCGGTCGAACTGCATGAATCGACGATCTCACGCGTGACGACGCAAAAATTCATCATGACGCCGCGCGGGCTGTACGAGCTCAAATACTTTTTTGGCAGCCACGTTGCCACCGACACCG
>JAYSRZ010000474.1:0-3174 GCA_043720775.1 Variovorax sp.
CGCGCCAGTTTCTTTGCTCACGGTAATCGCCTCTACCGGGCAAGCATGCAAGCACCAAGCTTCATCGCATTGCGTGCAGGTGTACGGGACTTTTTTGCCGGTGTGATGAAAGTCAAACACCTTGATGCGCGATTTGCTCGTGGCAAATGTGCCGTAATTTTCAAAACTACACGCCATCTCACACTGCAAGCAGCCCGTGCATTTATCCGGGTTGATGTGCAACATCTTTTGCATAAAAGTCTCCTGTGGGTATGTGCTCTGAGTGGCCAGAGCTTTGCCTTTAACTTCAATCAATATTGTTGGTCAACTGGACAAAGCAGCACTTGCGGTAAACCCTTGTGTGCGCTGCAACATTTCAGAAATTCTCAAAATGACACAAAAATGCGAGCCACGCATCTCATCAGTTTTGGGTTTGACAAAAAGCACTTCGCTGACAATACTTACTTATGAAAAACTCCAACCTGAAACAATTAATACGTACTCTTTCTGCATATGTGTTTTTATCTCTGACTGTCTTTTTTGTACTGATTGGAAGCGTTGTCGCGCAACCAAGTTTTCAAAAAAGTACTTGCTCCTACAGCGGTGGTGACACGCATGTGTTTTATTTTGGTAACTTCCGCGAGAATCCTGGCGAGTGCCTTCTTAACGGTACAGGCGTCAAGCTGTTGTTTTATCAAATAAAAGGCTTACCACATTTCCTCAGCATGGTGCTGTACGAAAACAGTCAGCTTATTGAATACAACACAATATTGACTTGGAATCCAACTGGAGGCTCCACCAAAATTGAAGTGCGGCAAAGTAATGGATCAATTCAAAATCTCGACTTGGAATCTCTACCACCTTGGGGTGCGAGTGTTCTAAATCAGAGTGATGATTTACTACGTAAATTCGTTCCCGAAGCTGCTGCTGCTTGGGGCGCTATTACAGCAAAGCGTCAAGCTGAAGTGAATAAAGTGGAGCAGGCACAACGCCAGAAAGAAATGGAAAAAACCGCTGCCGAAACGGCACTATTTCGATCTGATCTCGCAAAAATGAACGCAGGCCAGCTCTTTGCCAAAGCCGATGAACTCGGCGCGCAAGGCGACACAGCCAAAGCCCGTGAAACGCTTCGCATGCTGATTAGCAAGTTTCCCGATCACCCGCTTGCAGCCACGGCAGCGCAGCAATTGGCAACGATGAGCGCGGCGAGTGCGAATGCGAATGCTGCTCAAAGCAGCAACGCCAGCTCGGGATCTGGCTCATCGGGTGGAAGCGCTAGTGGCTCAAAAGCTGGCGTGCTGCTTTCCTGCAATGATTCAATAGAGCCGTACCTAAAAACGCTGCCAAATTTTTCAGCTTCTGGCCTGCGAGGTATCGTAAATTCTTTGCGTATCGACGGCAATAGTCTTCTTGCAGGTGCTAAAGCCGGACGCTTAAAAGCTTCGGATATCCAAGGCCTTCAGCAGCAAATGCAGGACTATAAAAACTCTGGCCGCACAGCACTTGAAAATCACGACAAACTTTCTAGCAGCGGGCGCAGCGCTGCTATGTGCAACCCGCCAGAAAATTCCATGGCGTTTGCTTGGGCAGCGACGCAAATGGGAGTCGCGTTCAACACTTGGGCGATCAACGTGATTCGCTGCACAGCCGGGCAAACGAATCCTGAGCCGATTCCAGCTTTTTGTCCGTTTTGAAGTCAAAGCTAGCTGAGCAGAGGCAGGTTCTGTAGAGCTGCTTTATGGGACGCTTGAATGAGCTCGGCGGTAGGCTTAGTGATTCGCTTATAATTTAAACTAACAATCCCTTCGCGGTGTCATTCAGTTGGCTCAGGCTTAGGGCGAAAAGGCTACCGCAAGGTGGCCTTTTCACTTTGCGGATCTCAATTGTGGCTAAAACCAATATCTACATCGATGGCTACAACCTTTACTACTCGCGCCTTAAAGGCACGGCGTTTAAATGGCTTGATTTGGCAGCTCTGTTTCGCGACCAAATCGTGATGCAGCAGGATCGCACCGCCCAAGTGATCCGCATCAAATTTTTCACATCTCCGGTCAAGGCCTCATACGCGCGGCATGGCCAAGATTCCGAACATGCGCAAACGCAATACCACCGCGCTTTGCTGGCCATGCATCCCGATTTGATCGAGATCATCAAGGGTTTCCACATTTTTCAGCCCACGGCGTTGCCTCTATATGAAGAAGGTGTATTGCCAAGCAAAGACAAGCTTGCCAAGGTTTGGATGATTGAAGAGAAGCAAACCGATGTGAATATTGCTTTGCAAGCCTATCGAGATGTTATTCGAGGCGAATGCGAGCAAGTGGTGATTTGCTCCAACGATAGTGATCTAGAGCCGGCGTTGCGCTTGATCCGCGAAGACGCACCAACTGCCAAGATTGGTTTGATCATGCCGCTGCGCCCACATGCTCAGACGGAGGGTAAAGTGCCCAATAAGCGGCTCACGCCGCTGGCGGATTGGGTGCGCCATCACATATTGGACGATGAGCTGATGCGCGCTCAGTTGCCGCAAAACGTGCCCACCAAAAAGAAGCCTGCGAGCAAACCCTCGCATTGGTGATGGCTTCGCTATTTCCAGCTACGATGTTGGCATGACATCCGCTCAGCCTGCACTTTCAGCATCCCGCCTCGATCTCATCACGCAATCGCGCCGCGTGTTGCTGGGCGGGCAGCGCGGCAAGGTGGCGGTGAATGATTGGATCGCGGCTTCTTGGCAGCGCTGCTTAGGAGCCGGGCGCGAGCCTCAGCATAGCGTGTCGTTTGATCTGGTGAGCTCGGCGATGCAGCGGCGCTCACGGGAGGCCAATCGCCAGCTCGCGCTGGCTGCGCAAAGCACTTTGCAGCAGCTGGGCGCAGCGATTGCGCCGATTCGGTATTTTGCGATTTTGACAAATGCGCAAGGCGTGGTGGTGAGTAGCAGTGGGCAAATTGACAGCGCTGATCGCCGCGCGACGCTGATCACGCGCGAAGGCGTGGACCTTTCTGAGGCTGCGATTGGCACGAGCTCGATTGGCGCAACGCTGCATGAGCTCTCGGATGTGTGGTTGCATCGGGGCGAGCATTTCTTTGAAGACACGGGCTCATATTCCTGCGCGGGCTCACCGATTTTTGATGGCGCGGGGCGCTGCGCGGGCATGCTTGATGTGACGGGGATTGATGTGGCCGAACGGCCTGAGCTGA
>JAYSRZ010000475.1:0-3172 GCA_043720775.1 Variovorax sp.
GCCCTACACCGTGCGTGACAATGATTTGCAAACGTCCTTTGGCGCGTTTGGCTCCGTGACCAGCGCACGCGTCATGATGGAGCGCGAAACAGGCCGCTCAAAAGGCTTCGGCTTTGTGGAAATGGGCGACGATGCCCAAGCCCAAGCAGCCATTGCCGGTATGCACGGCCAAGAGCTTGGCGGCCGAGCAATCGTTGTGAACGAAGCACGTCCAGCTGAATCTCGCCCTCCGCGTGAAGGCGGCGGCGGCGGTTATGGCGGTGGCGGTGGCCGTGGTGGCTACGGTGGTGGTGGTGGTGGTGGATACGGCGGTGGCGGCGGTGGCGGTGGCGGTGGCGGCGGTGGTGGATATGGCGGTGGCGGTGGAAGTCGCGGCCCCTACGGTGGTGGTGGTGGTGGTGGTGGCGACCGAGGCGGTGATCGCGGTGGCGACCGGGGTGGAAATGACGGCTCATTCCGCAGTCCCTACGGTGGAGGCGGCGGTGGCGGTGGCGATCGTCGTGGCGGTGGCGGTGGTGGTGATCGGCGTGGCGGAGGAGGAGGAGGTGGTGGTTACGGCGGCGGCGATCGGGGTGATCGCGGCGGAAATGATCGCGGCTGGGGTGATAACTAAGCCATCGACCCACAGCGTTTTTTAACCTAAGACGCGTGAAAATCAACAATAAAATCAATTCCTGTTGAAAAACTAGTGGCTTTGCTGCTGTTTTTTCAACAGTTTCCTTGTAATACTTAGGTTTCAAGGTGAAAATTCACCCATGTCTTGGCTCAACTGGTTTTCTTCAAAAAATAACAAATCGCCAGTAAATGCGAGGGCGCAGCATTCCGATGTGCTCACGTCGCAGCAAATGGACTTCACGCGCCCGATGTCAGGCAACAATACTGACGTTGCGCAGCCCGCAACGGCTGCTTCTAAGCAGCGCTTAGAGCAGCGCCGCAATGAGCGCAATGCCAAGCGAGAATTATTGTTTCAAGTGGTTCGCGAGTCGATGGTGCGCGTGGGCGTTTTGTCGTCGGCTTTTAAATTCAAAGTGCTCTCGCTGGATCAGCGTGGGCGCAGTTTTCTGGTGATGATCGAGTTATCTGCTGAGTTCAGTGGAGAGGTTGAGAAGCTGGCCGAGATCGAAAACATGATTGCGCAAACTGCGCGGCATCGTTTCGAGATCGTGGTGCAAGCGGTGTATTGGCGTTATTTCAATACCAGCAATGCTCCCGCCAATGCGCCCGCACCCTTGCTTGGCGCACTCCATTCGCCTATTTCCCGCCCTGCGCCTTTGTTTGCGATGGATGGGCCAACGCCTGCATCTCCAGCGCCACGTGTCACTGCAAATTCTCAATCTTATGCCGCTACGCAACCGATTGCTGCAATGCAAGCTGCTCAGGCTGCGATGCAAAAAAGCGCTGGCCTGACGGGTTCTTTTCCCATCATCGGCGCAACAGCCTCGCAAAGAGCAGCGGCAGCCAAACCAAAGCAAGACGATCTGGGTGACGATGAAGTCGCTGCTTTCCGCCGCGCATTAGCCGTTGGTGCCGCACAAGGCGCCATTGCCGCGCCAATGGCGCTTGCGCCAGCAAAGATGCCGCCGCAAGCAACGGCTCACACACCTGCCAAGCAAGCAGCCGTGCCCGCAGCTGCAGTTGCAGCTGCGCCCAGCGCGCTCGATATTGCACGCAGCAAACTGCTCTTAACAGGCTACGAAGACACCGAGATGGCCGACGATGACCCGATGCCCGCGCTCAGCGGCACGCAATACGGCGAATTTCGTTAACTCAGCGTAGAAAACCGCACCCGTCCGATGCAGCATGATCTGCATCGCATGGCCGAGTTTGCGCCCACCTCAAGAAATGGATTCATGCGATGGACTCGCTCACCCACACCCTCTCCGATTTCTTGCGCCAACACATCCGCACTGTGCCTGATTGGCCAGAAAAAGGCGTGCAATTTCGAGACATCACGCCTCTCTTGCAAAATCCGCGCGTTTTTCGCATCTTGATTGATGCTTTCGTGCATCGCTACATGGACAGCGGCATGCGGCCCGATGTCGTGGCGGGGCTGGATGCGCGCGGCTTTATCTTGGGCTCGGTGATTGCGTATGAGCTCGGCTTGGGCTTTGTGCCGATTCGCAAAAAAGGCAAATTGCCGTTCAAAACCGTGGAAGAAACCTATGAGCTTGAATATGGCAGCGCCACAGTAGAGCTTCACACCGATGCCGTAAAACCCGGCCAGCGCGTGCTGCTGATTGACGATTTGATCGCCACCGGCGGCACCATGATGGCTGGCAAAAAGCTGCTGGAAAAATTGGGCGCAACCGTTACCGAAGGCGCGGCGATTGTGGATTTGCCTGAGTTGCAAGGTTCTGCGAAACTAAAGGCTGCGGGCCTTCCACTGTTTACCCTGGTGGATTTTTCTGGGCATTGAGCACGCCATCAGATGCAAGCAAAACATCTGCACACACCCGATTGTGTTTTGCTGACGACATTTACAAAACCGCAATGAATGTTTGCTTTTGAGGGTAGGCAAGGCGCAGCGAAGAGGCGTTCAATAGAGACCTGAACTATTCGCCAAGGATCGCTATGAATGCCGCACTTGCATCACCTCCCTTTTCCGCAACAACCCCAGCAACGTCTGTTAAACCGCTTTGGGCAGCAGTCGGCGTGCTGAGCATCTGCGTCATCTCTATGGGCGCAACGCTGGTGCATGTGAACAAGCGCGCTGAGCCACTGGCACAAGCTTCTATCCCGCTGGCCTCAAGCTACGCGATGGATGCTCCAGCAGCAAAAAACCGCATGATCACCGAGGGAAAATTTGAGGAGAAACTGTCGAAAGAGCCCGCCAAATCTGCGCAAAGTGCTACTAAAAATATAGCAAAGCAATCCCCGCCTGCCGTGATCGCGCAAGCGCCCAATGCGCCGCAACCCGCTTTGCCTGTGATGAAAGACACGCCTGCTCCATCGATTTGCAAAAGCTGCGGCACGATAGAAGCAGTTTCGCCAGTCACCAAAGAAGCGCAAGGCTCTGGCGTGGGCGTGATTGCCGGCGGTGTGCTCGGTGGCGTTGTGGGCAACCAAATCGGCAAAGGCAATGGCCGCGCGGCAAGCACGGTGTTGGGCGCGATTGGCGGCGGCTGGGCCGGCAATGCCATTGAGAAAAATATGAAGAAGACGACGGCTTATT
>JAYSRZ010000476.1:0-1084 GCA_043720775.1 Variovorax sp.
TGTGTAGTATTCCAATCTCTCTTTGGCTGTATCCAGTTGCTCGCAGTATTTCTTGGGCTCCCACGTGAAGTTACGGCCAACAAATGCTCCGGCAGTCGGTTGCATTAAAAATTTCGGCTCGTTGCCGCTCGCATCGCCCTTCCAGACCACATGATCCCACGTATGCGAAGCAAATTCATGGCCTTCTTTTCCGCGTGCAGCCCAGAATTTCTCACCCCAGTTCTTCGCCAGACTCGTACTCTCGTCTTTCGTCTTTTCGTTAGCTGCGAAAAAGGTGACCTTCACGTTATGTTTGTTCAGCGTGTCAGCCATGAATTGCGCGACTTCCATGTGGCCGGTATCGAGCGTGAGATAAACAGGTTTGTCGCAGGTTGCCGGCGGCGGCACTTGCACAATCGTAGGCGCCGGAGCTTCTGGCTTCTTGCCGAAAATACTGCCTAATTGTGCATAAACGCCCGCTGATACTGCGTGGAGTGCTATAAAAAGAAGAGTAAAAAAAAATTTATTCACGGCTTGCATGATCGAGCGTCCAGACACCGTGCGGTGAGCGGCCCACGTTGATTTGGCGAGCGATTTTGCCCGTTTGCAGATCAATCACAGACAGTTTTTTCGCCCATCGCGAGGTGACATACAGCGATTTTCCGTCAGAAGAGACATCCATGCAATCAGGCCCGCCGGGCACAGCAAATTGACTCACCACGGTCTGCGTTTGCAGATCAATCTTGCTGATCGTATTGGCTACGCGATTGCTCACGAAAAGATGGCGCTTGTCACCTGCCGCGCGGAAGGCATGTGCGCCTTTGCCAGTGGGGATTTGTTTGACAAACTTCGCCGCCTCAGACCCACCTTTTGACACATCAAACACCTGCACGCCGTCGCTGGCCGTGAGCCCGATATAGGCAAACTTATCGTCGGGCGAGACATACACATCCGCCGGCATGTCCCCGGTAGGCAAACGCCAGCGGATCGTTTGTGTGGCCAGATCAAGCGCCACAAATTCATCGCTGTCTTGCATGGAGATGTAGGCCGTGGTGGATTTGCTGTCGATCCACATGTGGCTAGGCGTCTTGCTTGTAGCCACGCG
>JAYSRZ010000477.1:0-3165 GCA_043720775.1 Variovorax sp.
TATTCCACCGGCTGCCAATGCGCCCGATGCTCTGCGGCTTTCACGCCTGCACCTGACACGACGCAGCTGCCATGCCTGCGCGACCGATATTTGCCGCCGTCTTTCAAATAATTGTCTGCGCCCAGCCGAGCCCATGATTCATTGAGCGCATTCAAATCGGCAAGCGCGCAACCGGAAAGCGAGGCCACATCTGCAGCGGGCAATAGGGAAAAGCCGGTTGCCTTGAGCGCAGCTTGAAGATTGAGGGGATGGGTATAGGGTGGTGTGAACATTTATTGAGGGCTATCAGAATATTCCGTTCGGGCTGAGCTTGTCGAAGGGCAGGCAGGGCTTCGACAAGCTCAGCCCGAACGGTGGGTTAACTTCGGATGCGCAAACATCGATCAGCCTTTGATCAATGCCTGCACCGCTTTGAACTGCGCATACTCCGAGCCGCGCAGCCATTCGAAGAGCACCATCTCGGTGGTCACCAGACTCGCGCCCTCAGCGGCCAGCCTGTCATACGCCGCATCGCGATTACGCTCCGTGCGGCTGCTGCAAGCATCCGTCACCACATACACATCAAAATCTTCCAGCAGCCCCATCACCGTTTGCAACACGCACACATGCGCCTCGCAGCCAGCGATGATGATGTCGGTGCGCGTGTTCTCGGGCGCTTTCTGCAAATGCTTAGGCACGCTCTTCAAATTCGGCGAAGCCTTCGGAGTGCCGATCTCTTGCAAGATTTCGATCAAGCCCGCGTCAACAGCAGAAAACTCCGTCTTCACCAAAGGCTCGCGAGCAAATTCAGCGAGTTCAGAGACCGTCACACCTAATCCCTCAGGATATTGCTCCGTCACGGTAATCGGTACGCGCATGAGCCGCGCCGCTTGCGCGAGCCGAGATGCGTTTTGCACGACGAGCGTCCCCTCAAACATCGCAGAGGTGAGTTTGCCCTGAAGATCAATGAGCACGAGTTGGGAGGCAGAAGATTCGATAAGCATGCATAGATTATCCCTGCTCAGCAAAAAGCAAAATCTGCCAAGTGCGTCATATACCATTAAATATATAATTCAGCATGGCGAATAACTTTCACAAGCCGTTAATTTGGATTGGCAGCAGCAAGAAAGACTTGATGGGCTTGCCGCTGGAAGTGATTAAACTTTTTGGGCACGCGTTAGATTTTGCGCAACGCTATGGCCAGCATGGTTCAGTCAAAGTGCTCAAAGGTTTTGGCGGTGCGGGTGTTTTGGAAGTGATTGAAAACCACCAAAGCGGCACGTATCGCGCGGTGTACACAGTGAAATTTAAGGAAGCAGTTTTCGTCCTGCATTGCTTCCAAAAGAAAAGCAAGAGCGGCATCGCAACGCCCAAAGAAGATATGGACATCATTCACGCAAGGCTTAAAGTAGCCGAGCTGTTGGCCAAGGAGTTACGAAATGAATAAGCGCGTTATCAACGGCATCGAAGTAGAGCGCGGCAGCGGCAATGTGTTTGCCGATCTGGGCTTAGCAGATGCCGAGAAGCTCAAAATTAAATCGGGGCTGGTGTTTGAAATCACTCACGCCATGCGCCACAAAAACCTCACGCAGCAAGCAGCTGCCGAGAGAATGGGCATCAGCCAGCCCAAAGTGTCAGACATGATGCGCGGTGATTTTTCGAATCTTTCCGAGCGTAAGCTGATGGATTGCCTGAACCGATTGGGCTACGACATCGAAATCAAGATTAAACCTGCTCCTCGCGAGCTGGGTCGCCTGTCATTGTCGATTGCGTGATCTAACTTCGATGCAAACACCTGCCACACACGGCATTGATCATTACGAAAATTTCCCGGTTGCCTCTTGGCTCACGCCTGCGCGGCTGCGGCCTGCGATTATGGCGATTTATTGGTTTGCGCGGGTGGCTGATGATTTGGCGGATGAAGGCGATGCCACCGCGCAGGAGCGGCTCTCCGATTTGGCCGCCTTTCGCGCGGAATTGCTGATCTGCGCGAGCAGTGATGCAGCCTCGCTGCGCTGGCCGCAAGTGTTTGCGCCGCTGCGCCAAGCGATTCTTGCGCATAAGTTGCCTGTGCCGCTGCTCGATGCGCTGTTGCAAGCCTTTGAGCAAGATGTGCGCTACACAGCGGCTGGCAAATGGTATGCAAGCAACACTGAGCTGCTGGACTATTGCAGCCGCTCTGCCAATCCCGTGGGGCGCTTGCTGCTGCATTTGTATGGCGTGCAAGGCAAGCATGAGCTCGCCGCATCGGATGCGATCTGCTCGGCCTTGCAACTGATTAACTTTTGGCAAGACCCCAGCAAAGACATTCCGCGTGGCCGCTATTACTTTCCACTCAATGCCATCGCTGCGAATCAAGTGCTACCCGCAGACCTCGTCGCTGGCAAAGACACTGAAAAAACTATGAAAATGATAGCTGCTTGCGCAGATTTTGCGGCGGCGATCATGCAAAAAGGCTTCGGATTGCCTGCGCAAGTGAGCCAGCAAATCAAAGGCTTTGATGGCTGGCGCCTGAGCCTTGAATTGCGCTGCGTGATCCACGGCGGTCTGCGTATCACAGAAAAAATCAAAGCCATGCAGCACCGCACACTGAGTGCAAGGCCAAAGATCACAGCATGGGATGGCATCGTCATCTTCTGGCGAGCACTTTTACACTGAACAAGCTCACCGATAATCAAAGCATGAGTCCCGAGCAATACGTCCAGCAAAAAGCCGCGCAAGCCGGCAGCAGCTTCTATTACGCCTTCCTGTTCCTGCCCAAAGAGCGTCGCGCCGCCATCACCGCGTTTTATGCGTTTTGCCGCGAGGTCGATGATGTCGTCGATGAGGTGAGCGAGCCCAGCATCGCCGCCACGAAGCTGGCTTGGTGGGCTAAAGAAGTGGCGCAAGCTTTTGCTGATCCAACGAAAACAGCCAACCGCCACCCCGCCCTGCTCGCCCTCCTGCCGCATTGCAAGCCGTTCAACATTGAAGAGCGCCACTTGCAAGCCGTGATCGAAGGCTGCCAAATGGATCTCACGCAAACGCGATACCTTGACTATCCCGGCCTGCAAAAATATTGCCACCTCGTTGCAGGCATCGTCGGCGAAGTCTCAGCCCGCATCTTCGGCCAAACCGATGAGCGCACCACGCAATACGCCCACAAACTCGGCCAAGCCCTGCAACTCACCAACATCATCCGAGACG
>JAYSRZ010000478.1:0-1076 GCA_043720775.1 Variovorax sp.
ATCAGGATACGGCCATCGTTGTCCAGCACGTCTTGCGCCGCAGTCGCTTCAAAGGGCCTGAGCTTGCCCTCGCCAATCGCTTTCTGTGCTGCGTTGACCTCATCCACAACAGCTTTAGGCACTTTGCTGCCAAACGCATCCACGCGAATCATCCCTTCGCGCACGCCGCCCCAAAAGTTGCCCGTTTTCCAAGTGCCATCCAGCAAGGCGCGCACCTGTTTCGTGTAGTAAGCGCCCCACTGATGCGTCACCGCAGCAATCTGTGCATCGGGTGCCACTTTGCGCATATCCGAGTGATACGCCACGGCCATTTTTCCGCGCTCCTGTGCCGCGATCATCACGGCATTCGAGCCGGTGTGAAACGCGAGCACATCGGCATCTTGGTTCATCAGCGTCATCGCCGCATCGCGCTCTTTCGGCGGGTCAAACCAAGCATTGAGCCAAAGCACTTTCACTTGTGCTTTAGGGTTCACCGAGCGCATGCCTAAAGTGAAAGCATTGATGCCCTGCAGCACCTCAGGAATGGGAAAGCCCGCCACATAGCCCGCCAGATTCGTCTTAGTCATGCGCCCGGCTGCGATCCCTGCGAGATAGCGGCCTTCGTAGTAGCGAGCGTTTGCCACAGACACATTGGGCGCAGTTTTGTAGCCCGTGATCGCTTCAAAGCGCACATCGGGAAAGTCGCGGGCCACGCGCAGGGTGGACTCCATGTAGCCAAAGCTCGGCGTAAAAATGATTTTGTTGCTTTGCGCCGCCAAATCACGAATCACTCGCTCGGCATCCGCGCCCTCGGGCACGTTTTCCACATAAGTGGTCTTGACTTGATCGCCAAGCGCCGCCTCCACAGCCCTGCGCCCCTCATCATGCTGGCGCACCCAGCCGGCATCGGTAAGCGGCGCAACATAAACCCAAGCGGCCTTGAGCGGCTCTTGCGTTTTATTTGCTGATGGAACGGTTTGTGCTAACGCGGAAGAAGCGAAAAAAGAAAAACTGATCGCCACACAGCTCACGCCGGCGGCAACGAGGTTTTTATACATGGTAGTCCTCTACATGGCTGCGGGGTTGAACAAATTTGG
>JAYSRZ010000479.1:0-3149 GCA_043720775.1 Variovorax sp.
CTGAGATCGTCGGTCCGTCGCAGTTGAACGACGCGCTGCATGTGGCACTGGCCACCGTGTCCGGCGCGGACGTCATCGCGAGCTGGAACTTCAAGCACATCGTCCACTACGACAAAATCCGCCACTTCAACGCCGTGAACCTGCGAGAAGGCTACCGGCTATTGGACATCCGCTCGCCGTTGGAAATAGTGTGAATCATGAAAACGAAGTCTTTTGACTGCGTGGAAATGAAGTGCCGCATCCAACAGGAGATGGCCGAGGAGGAGGCGCGGCTAGGCCGCGAGGAAGCGCACCTCCGCCGCATGGCGTGGCAGCAAAGCAGTGCCGCTCCGCTGGCGGCTGGTGGCGCACCGTGGCCGGGGCTGACGAGGAATCCGGAACCTGCGTTATGCGCGAAGACACACCGATGCCGTGATGCGCACGCCGGTCATTCCCTCCCCTCGCCACCCAGTCGTGATGCAGCAGCGCTGCGCTTGTATTCCGCAGTCTCGGAGGTCAGGCCGCGCGCTAGGCACGGGGGGCAGAGGCGGTGGTCGGGATTCTCGGACTCGGCTTCCGTGGAGAGGATGAAGAGCTGGTGGCAGGGGTCGTGCAAGCAGTTCACGAAGCGGCTCGTGGGACGGCCGGAGTGCGCGCATCGGCCGATCTGCGTGAGGCCCTCCTCCACGCGCACGGTCATGCGCTGGTCGAAGACGAAGCACTCGCCCAGCCAGTGCTCGTTCCCGAACTCCTGCTGGTAGGTCATGATCCCGCCGTGGAGCTGATAGACGCTCTTGAAACCGTGGCGGCGGAAGAGCGCGGACGCTTTCTCGCAGCGGATGCCGCCGGTGCAATACATCGCCACCGTCTTGCCTTCGCTTTTCCACTGCGGTGCATGCGCCTTCACATACTCAGGAAAATCGCGGAAGTTGATCACACCCGGATCTATCGCGCCTTCGAATTTTCCGAGCCGGTATTCAAAGCTGTTGCGGTTATCCAGCAACACGACATCCGGCCGTTTGATCAGCTCGCGCCATTGCTCGGGTGGCACATCGTTAGCATGAATCTCATCAATCCTGCCCGGCGCATCGACGCCCTCCACGCCCAGCGGCACAATCTCTTTCTTCCAATGCACTTTCATCCGCTTGAAAGGCTGCGTGAGGCATGCGGTGCGCTTGAACAGCATGCCTTTGAACAAGCCGGCGAGCACAGCATCCGCAGCAGAATCCGCCTGCACAGCCGCCTCAAAAGCATCCATCTGTTGCGAGCTGCCAGCAAGCATGCCATTTATGCCCTCGTTCGCAATCAAAATGCTGCCGCGCAGCTCCTGTGTGAGCTCGCGCAAGCGATCTGCCACATCTGCAGGCTCAGCGATATGAGCAAATTTATAAAAAGCGATATGAAAAAGATCAGCCATACAATTTGTATTATCCCAGAGGCTAAGAATCGATTTTTGTGCGCATTTTTAAAGCATTTTAACGGGATAGGCGGTGTATTTACTGCGCAAGGCGCTATGAAATCGGGAGTGTTCAAATCAGAGGCGTCACATGCGCTTTCATCCAATCGGGCAACGGCGCAGCCTTCTGCAACGGGAAATTCACCCAAATCGTTGTTGCGCCGCCCGCTGCGTAGATCACGCCCGGCTCATCGGCGCGCTCCATCGTGCCCCAGGTCTCAAAGGTCGTGCGCTGCGGATCGCTGGCATACATTTTGATCAGCACATCGCCGGGATACACCAGCTGTTTGTAGAAATTACAAAACGCATTCACGATCACTGGGCCTTCGCCCTTCGGATCGGGCTGGCAGCCAATGGAGCGCATCCATTCGATACGCACGGTCTCTAGATAACGAAAATATAGCGTGTTGTTCACATGCCCCATCGCATCCATATCGCCCCAGCGCATGGGAATGCGCATCTCGTGAACCAATTTTTTGAGTTGCGGAATTTCGTATTTCATGATGACTTCACCTGTGGGCGCGAATGCTTGCAAGGATACCTGCGACAAATAAGCCCGTGGCGATCCACTGCGCCATGCTCGGCCATTGTCCATCCCACACGAACGAGTAAATCAGCGCAAAAATTGTCTCGCTCACAATGAGCTGGCCACACAAGCTGGCGCTCAATCTTTGGCTGGCGATGTTCCAAAGAATCGTCGCAATCCATGCCGAGCCAATGCCTGTTGCTACAAAAAGGATAGCGGCTAACGCAATATCCGCCTGCGCTAACAGCACTTTTGGCTCTGAACCTGCGACCAGCCACATGAGCAATGCACCCAAGCCCGTGGCGACCCCCAGCCAATTGGCCCAAGTGGTGGCGCTGACTTCTGGGTGATTTTTCAGCCATTTCGCGTTCATCAAACCAAAGGCTGTCCAGCAGGCCATCGAAGCGACGGAAAAGCCCACGCCGCGCCAGAAATGCAAGGGCTCACCAGCAGCAGCCGCAGTACTGGTGCCATGCGAGGCCGTCATCATCAATGCCAGCCCTGCGAGCGTGAGCAGCAATCCTGGGATGAGTGATTTCCACGTCAATCCAGCCGGTTTGCCCAAAATCATCATCCAAATGGGAATCGTGCCGATGATGAGCGATGGCACCTCCGTGCCCGCATCACGAATGCCGTACACCAGAAGCAAATAGTAGCCCGTGAACCCGAGCAAGCTGAGCCAAACTGCAGAGCGAGCTTGGTGCCAGCTCGGCCATTGTTTGTTTTTCGCCAGCACGATCAAAGCGAAAGCCAAAATGCCATACGACACAAACCGCCCTGCTGTGAAATCCACGCCAGAGATGCCGGGCACCATGCGCGGCGCAACAAACACCAAGCCCCACAGGGCGCCTGCTAGCAGGCCAGCCAAAATGCCGATGCCCATACTGCTTAATTTGCTTGATGCGCCGTGCTGATCAAGCGAGCCGCCAGCAGACCCATCACGCCCGCCGCGATGCGATCAATCGCTGTTTTGCCGCGCATATACACAGCGCGTGGCGCGGGTGATGAAAGCACGAGCACGACGATGGCATACCAAGCAAATTCCATCAATAGCGCTCCGCAAGTCACGAGCAACGAGCCCATGAGAGGGAAATGCGCGGGCAGCAAAGCGGCAAACACGCTACCGTAGACGATGGCAGTTTTAGGATTGCTCACTGATGTGATCAGCCCCAAGCGAAACGAAGCAAA
>JAYSRZ010000480.1:0-1073 GCA_043720775.1 Variovorax sp.
ATTCGCTGCGATAGAGCAGGGTGAAGATGCCTACTCGCTCGCCGACGCGATACACATGACCCGGCTTCACTTCATCGAGCGTGCCTAAATTTTTCAAACCCAATAGCGCCGCGATTCGATTGCGCAGGCGCATCAGCGCGTTGACCCAGCCCGGCGTATTGCCTACAGTTTGCAAGAAAAGATCTATCGCGCTGCGCTCAGGCCAAGGATTGGGCGCAACGTAGCAATCTGCAAAATCTGCGCTAGTTGCGAAAGCTTGAAGCTCGCTATGCGTTGGAATGCTTTGCGACTGGATGTTCATGCGACGCGCCCTGCGGTTGGCATGAAATCCTGCATGAGTAATTGCACAAGTTCAGCTGCAGGCACTGCGCGGCAGCCGCTGGCGTTTTGCCCGCTCCACAAAGGCGAAAAATCTGCTTTGCCGGCCTTCTCAGCAGCTGCTCGTAGTGGCGCAATCGCTGCGGTGCTGGTGGGGAAGGCAGGGTTTACTTCGTTGATTGCACCAAGCTCAAGCATGAGGCGGTTGGTGATGCCTCGGGCGGGGCGGCCTGTGAAGAGCGTGGTGAGCTCTGTGTGGTGTTGCTCTGGATGGGCTGCGCAGTGCGCAAGCGCTGCGCGATGCAAAGCGCTGGTGGAGGCCTCTGGGCAGAGCATGAAGGCGGTGCCGATTTGCACAGCGGATGCGCCTAGGGCGAATGCGGCGTGCATGCCTTGCGCGGAGGCGATGCCGCCCGCTGCGATGACGGGCACTTTGACAGCAGCGACGATTTGCGGCAAGAGCGAGAAAGTGCCTTGCTGGGTAGAGAGCTCATCTCGCCAATTGCTTGGGAATGCGCTGGACAAGCCTTGATGCACACCATGCTCATTGCTGCGCAGAAACATGCCGCGATGCCCACCCGCCTCAATGCCTTGCGCGATGATCGCATCGACGCCATGCGCTTCTAACCACTTTGCCTCTGCCAAAGTGGTGGCGCTCGACAAGACCTTGCCGCCCCAAGCTTTGATTCGCGCCACAAGATGTGGTGCAGGTAGGCCGAAATGAAAGCTCACGACGGGCGGCGCATAAGGCGCGA
>JAYSRZ010000481.1:0-1068 GCA_043720775.1 Variovorax sp.
GTGTTGGCTTCAGGCGTTAAAACTGTGCAATTACGCATCAAATCCCCTGAACTTATAGACATCAGGCGCGAAGTGCAGCTGGCCATTCAACACGCCAAAGCAGCCAAGGCCCAGCTTTTCATCAACGACCACTGGCAACTGGCTATCGAAGAAGGTGCTTATGGCGTGCATTTGGGGCAAGAAGATTTGCATGTGGCCGATTTGCAGGCCATCGCCCAAGCTGGCCTGCGCTTGGGGCTGAGCACGCATTGCTACTGGGAAGTCTGCCGCGCCTGGGCGCTGCAGCCCAGCTACATCGCCTGCGGCCCCATGTACGCCACACAGTCCAAAGACATGCCGTGGCAGCCGCAAGGCACGCACAACGTAGGGTATTGGAGCGCTTTGTTGCCATTGCCCTTGGTCGCCATCGGTGGCATCACCGTTGAGCGGGCTTCAGAAGCGAGGCAAGCTGGCGCGGCTGGCGTCGCGGTCATCAGCGCGATCACAGCCGCAGCGTCGCCAGAGGGCGCTATCATTGCGTTAAATCGAGCGATTGAGGACGTAAAAACGCGCCTCATCGCCCCAAAATTGCCACATTCAACATTATTTTGATAGTCAACGTTTCATTGATGGAATCGCTATGTTTCGTACCCTGCTCAAATCCAAAATCCACCGCGTCGCCGTCACCCAGTGCGAGTTGCACTACGAAGGCTCCTGCGCGATTGATGAAAACTTGCTGGAAGCGGCCAATATCGCTGAAAACGAGCAAATCCACATCTGGAACATCAACAACGGCGAGCGTTTCATCACCTACGCCATCCGCGGCGAACGCGGCACCGGTATGATCTCCGTCAACGGCTCAGCCGCCCGTCGAGTCAGCACCGGCGACCTCCTCATCATCGCCGCCTTCGGCCAAGTCCAGGAAGACAACGTGGCCACGCATCAGCCTAAACTGGTGTTTGTGAATGAGCAAAATCAGCAGACAGCGCTGAGGTCGAATGTGCCGTTGCAGTTGAAGTGATTTTGAATTGCTAATTTCAAATTAAAAATTCAATTTATTTTGCTTGGCCTTTTTCTCGTCAGGCTTTG
>JAYSRZ010000482.1:0-8910 GCA_043720775.1 Variovorax sp.
AGATGCAAGATATTCCCTCCGAATGCCCGGCCACTTACGAGATGATCTGTGCTGCCGACACGATTGGCGTGTTTCAAATCGAAAGCCGAGCGCAGCAGAGCATGCTGCCGCGTTTGCGGCCGCAGTGTTTTTACGATCTTGTGATTGAAGTGGCGATCGTGCGGCCTGGGCCGATTGCAGGTGGGATGGTGCATCCGTATTTGAAGCGCAGGCAGGGGATCGAGCCTGTTACTTTCCCGAGCAAGGCATTGGAAGAAGCGCTCGGGCGCACGCTGGGCGTGCCGATTTTTCAAGAACAGGTGATGCAAATTGCGATGCTGGCTGCGGGCTTTAGCGCGGATGAAGCGGATCAATTGCGGCGCAGCATGGCTGCTTGGAAGAGGAAGGGCGGGGTGGGCAAATTCTATGATCGCATCATCACAGGCATGACGGAGCGCGGCTACACGCTGGAATTTGCGCAAGGCATATTCAAGCAGATCGAAGGCTTTGGGGAATACGGTTTTCCTGAGAGCCATGCAGCCAGTTTTGCGCTCTTGGTTTACGTGAGTTGCTGGCTCAAATGCCATTACCCAGCGGCGTTTTTAGCAGCATTACTTAATGCACAGCCACTGGGCTTTTATTCGCCGGCGCAGCTGGTGCAAGATGCGCAGCGGCATGATGTGAAAGTCTTGCCTGTGGATGTGATGCTCAGCGATTGGGATGCGCAATTGGTGAATTGTTCAAGTGTTCGCTTAGGGTCAAACGACACGAGCGTACGCTTAGGGCTACGTATGGTCAACGGCCTTAGCCAAGCCGGGGCGCTGCGCCTGATTGCGGCGCGGGGCGAGCGTTTGTTTGAAAGCACGGAGGATCTTGCATTGCGCGGCTCGCTCGATGCGGGCGATATGAAAGCTTTGGCGGCGGCTGATGCGCTGCGCGGCCTCTCTGGGCATCGCCGCCAGCAAGTTTGGGAGGCAAGCGCATTGAAATTGCAACCAGCAGTCGTGCGCGGCACGCGATCATTGCTGCGCGATGCGCCGATTCATGAAGATTTTTTAGAGCTTGTCGCTGCGGGTGAAGGCGAAGAAGTCAGTTGGGACTACAACACCGTCGGCCTTTCCTTGCGCAGCCACCCTTTGGCTTTGTTGAGGCCGCAGCTAGATGCGAAATTACTCACGCATGCGCAACTACAGCAGTTAGACCACGGCCGCTTGGTGCGCACCTGTGGCCTGGTGACGATGCGCCAGCAGCCGCAAACGGCCAAGGGCACGATGTTCGTCACACTGGAAGACGAGACCGGCAGCACCAATGTGATCGTGTGGAAGAGGCAGCGCGAGACGAGTGAAGAGCAGAGGCAGGCCTTGCTGCATGCGCGCCTTTTGATCGTGCATGGCCGTTGGGAGCATGACAGCACGAATGGTCAGGTGAGACACTTGATTGCAGGCTACCTGCGCGACGTTACGCCGCTCTTAGGCACTTTGATAACGACGAGTCGAGATTTTCATTGAATTGTGCGGACGCGTTCGTGCAATCCACGATAATAAAGCGATGAGTGGCAATACATTTGGGCATTTGTTCGCAGTGACGAACTTTGGTGAATCGCATGGCCCGGCGATTGGTTGCGTGATCGATGGCTGCCCTCCGGGCATGGCGCTATCCGAGGCTGATATTCAGCCTGATCTTGATCGCCGCCGTCCGGGCACGAGCAAATTTGTGACGCAGCGAGATGAGGCGGACGCTGTGCAAATCCTCTCGGGTGTGTATGAAGGCAAGACGACGGGCACGCCGATTTGCTTGATGATTCAAAACACGGATCAGCGCAGCAAAGATTATTCGGAAGTGGCGGCAAAATTCCGCCCCGGCCATGCGGATTACGCTTACATCCAAAAATACGGCCTGCGCGATCCACGAGGTGGCGGGCGCTCATCGGCTCGTTTGACTGCGCCAATGGTGGCGGCAGGTGCTGTGGCGAAGAAGTGGCTGAGTGAAAAATACGGCACGGAGTTTCATGGCTGCATCACGCAGATTGGCGAGTTGGTCGTGGGCTTTGAGAGCTGGGCGCATGTCAATAGCAATCCGTTTTTTGCGCCGCTCTCTGACGTGAGCACCTTGGAAGACTACATGAACACGCTGCGTAAAAGTGGTGATTCATGTGGGGCGCGTTTGAGAGTTGTGGCCACGAAAATGCCGGTGGGACTTGGCCAGCCGCTGTTTGACAAACTTGATGCCGATATTGCTTACGCCATGATGGGCGTCAATGCGGTGAAGGGCGTGGAGATTGGTGCGGGCTTTGCGTCTGTGGCTCACAAAGGCTCGATGCATGGTGATTCGCTTTCGCCCGAAGGCTTCAAAACCAACAACGCAGGCGGCACACTGGGCGGCATCAGCACGGGGCAAGATTTGGAAGTGAGCGTGGCGATCAAGCCCACCAGCTCGATCCTCGTGCCGCGCGAGACGATCACGGCTCAAGGCGAGGCCACAGAGGTGATCACCAAAGGCCGGCACGACCCGTGCGTGGGTATTCGCGCCACGCCGATCTTGGAAGCCATGCTTGCGCTGGTGGTGATGGAGCATGCTTTGGCTCATCGCGCGCAATGCGGTGATGTGGTGAGCGGCACGCCGGTGATTGCAGGGTCGATCTAAACTCATGCCCACGCCGCAGGAAGATGCACAAGCGACAACGCAACAACTGATCCCCTTCGCGGCGCTGTCTGCCGCGTATTTTTCGCACATCGGCGTCGTCAACACTTTTCTCGCGCTTTGGCTCAAAGAGATTGGCTACGGCGTGGCGATGATCGGCTTCATTGCATCGATTCAATCTTTTTCTCGCCTTGCAGCGCCCTACGCTTGGGCGTGGCTGGGTGATCGCTCAGGCGAGCGCGCCAAGCTGCTGCGCATTGCCACGGTGCTCGCGCTGAT
The DNA here is from genome assembly GCA_043720775.1 of Variovorax sp. Classification (GTDB taxonomy): domain Bacteria; phylum Pseudomonadota; class Gammaproteobacteria; order Burkholderiales; family Burkholderiaceae_C; genus JANMDU01. The sequence goes on from JAYSRZ010000482.1 coordinate 2,899, forward strand.
CGGCTCGCTGGGCTTCTTTTGGCAGGGCGGCGGCATTTGGTGGCTCTTGGCCTGTTTGCTCTTCATGTATCTCAACTCTAGTGCGCTTATGCCGATGAGCGAATCCGCGCTGGCGCAGATCGTCACGCGCGGCGGTGTGTTTGATGTGCGTCGGCATGGGCGCGTGCGCCTCTGGGGATCGCTGGGCTTTATGCTCACTGTGCTCGCAGCAGGGGCATTTTTTGAAAACTTTGGCCTCAAATATTTCCCTCTCGCTGTGACGCTGGGATTGGCGCTGCTGATGTGGAGTGCATTCACGATTCCCGATCTGCGCGAGGATGCAGCATCGGAGAAATCCAAGCAGCCGATCTGGCACACGCTGCGCCAGCCGAATGTGGCTTGGTTTTTTGGCACGATTGCGCTCAATGTGCTTTCGCACATGGGTTTGTATGTTTTCTTCTCGCTGTATTGCGATGAGCTGGGCTACAGCAAAACCATGATCGGCGTTTTGTGGGCCAGCTCCGTCGTCACCGAGATCGCATGGTTTTATACCCAAGGCCGCTGGCTGCCACGCTTCTCACTCACCGCGTGGCTTATCATCTCGGCGGCTGCTACGGCGCTGCGCTTTGCATTGACTGCCGGCTTGGGCGATGTGCTGTGGATTTTGTTTGCCGCGCAAACTCTGCATGCCATCAGCTTCGCGGCCAATCACACGGTCTGCACCGCGCTGATCTCGCACCACTTCCCCGGCAGCATGCGCGGCAGAGGGCAAGCGCTCTACACCGTGCTCGGCTATGGCATCCCCGGTGTGCTGGGCAGCTGGGTAGGCGGGCTGATCAGCGAGGCTTATGGCCTGCGCAGTGTGTTTTGGATTGCCACAGGCGTGGCTGTGCTCGCGATGCTCTGCGCCTTCAAGGTTTGGCGGCTGCAGCATCCAGTAGTTTCAAGTCGCTAATCAGCGCAATCGCAACCAGTGCTAAGCCTGCACCGGCGAGCATCCCGCTGGAAAGCGGTTCACCCAAAAACAAATGCCCCCAGAGCACGCCGAAGATGGGGATCATGAAAGCCGGGGTCATCGCCGCCGTGCTGGAAATGTGGCGCATCACGCGCAGATGCAGCCAGAAAGCAATGCCTGAGGTGATGATACCTATCACGGCCGTAGCTAGCAGCGCAGCCGTGCTCCATTTGGCTTGCGGCAGGTCGTAGATGGCCAGAGGTGAGATCAAAATCATCGACCACAAATGCGTCATCGCGGCTGCGGGCAGCGGCTCAATCCGCGAGAGGGCGTGTTTGGTGAGCGGCACAGCGATGCCGTAGCACAATGAAGCGAGCAGCGCCGCGCCGCAGGCCAGCAGCACGGTAGGCGAGAGGCTGATTGGCCCGAGCTGGACGATCATGCCAATGCCCGCCAAGCCTATCAAGCAGCCCGCCACTTTGCGCAAATTCAAAGTGTCCACCTTCATCCATGCTGCAAACAGGCAGCCAAACATCACATAGCTGGTGTTGATCAGCGCGCTATAGCTCGCAGGCAAATGCAAAGCTGCCCAAGCGAACAATAAGAACGGTACGGCGATGGCCGTGAGCGAAATCCACAGCATTTCCCGAGTGTGCTGCCAAGGCCAGCGGTGCTTCAAAATCCGCATGATCAACGCCAAAGTGAGCGTGGCCAAACAAATCCTCAGCCCCGCCAACACCAGCGGCCCAAGCTGCGGGCTGGCAATGCGGATAAAGAGAAACGAAGCACCCCACAGCGCCGACAGCGCCACAAGCTGCGCGAAGGCGGAAAGGCTCATATTGAGCTTGATTTTATAAGCAAAATAACCGGATCGCCGGCATAAAACCTGCGCAGAGTGCTATTAAATTTGTAGTATTTATCATTCACACACCAGCAGGGCGCACACGCAGAAAGGCGGCGAAGCGGGGTTTGCCGCTAGGCGTGGTGTCGCGGTAGCTATAAGTGATGGTGCTACCTATAGGCGGAGGATTTTTGCGCTGCTCATCGGTCAAGCCTGTGCCGATTTTCACGGTGTGGCCATCTTCGGTTTTGATTTGCAATGCGCCCAGCATGCCTAGGTATTTGCCTTTGCCGGGGATGTGGGCGATGACTGTGCCTTCAGCGTCGGAGACAGGTTTGAGTTTGAGCAGGACGGGGCTGCGGCCTGTGGTCACCGGTGCATCGGTTCTGTGCAACATCAAACCTTCGCCGCCTGTGGCTGTGATTTGCTTGAGTTTGGCTTGCAGGGCTTTCTCGTCAGGCAGTTTGAATTGCTCAACCCATTGAAGCTGTGGCCAATTGGCTTGCTTGACTAAGGCTTGAAGCTCTTTGCTGCGCTTCTCAAAAGTACTGTTCCCCGCGGGCAACTCAAACACCATGAATTTGACTTGTCTCCATTCTTCATCAATGGCTTGCAACTTGCGCACGATGCCAGAGAGCTCATCAAATTTCCCTCTCGCTAACCACAGCTCGCCATCAAGCGGTGTGGCGGGCAACTTGGCTGTAAACCAAGCTGGCGCTGAAATGCTTTGCCCGCTGCGAAAGCGCAAACTCTTGCCATCCCACAGCGCGCGCACGCCATCGAGCTTTTCGCTGATCAGGTATTGGCTAACGTCGATGCCGGGCTTGTAATCTTGTGCGAGGAGGACGTCTTTGCTTTTGGCAAATGAGGTGAAAGGCGCTAATAGGCTTGCGAGTACGAGGCTTCTTCTGGTGGCTTGCATGGTTTTACTATTAGATTTGAAGACAAGTTTCCGGACGCGAAAGACGCGAAGGTTACGCGAAAGGCGCGAAAAAGAAAACCAAAATGGGATGACTCAAATCTGTCCAGTTAGTCCATGGCATATCAAATCTCATTCTGGGTCTTTTTTGGTATTTTGTTTCGCGTAACTTTCGCGTCTTTCGCGTCCGGAAGTTCGTATTTCTCCTACCGCGACTTGATATACGGCGATCCAAGTGCTCGTGGCGCAACAGCCTTACCGATAAATCCAGCAAGCAAGATCACTGTCATTAGATAAGGCAGCGCTTGAATGAACTGAACCGGAATCTCACCAACGCCGGGCAGCTTGGTGCCTTGCAATCGGATTGCTAAAGCATCTAAGAAACCAAACAACAAACAAGCCCACAAAGCGCCAATTGGATGCCATTTGCCGAAGATCATGGCGGCCAAGGCCATGAAGCCTCGCCCAGCCGTCATATGCGGGGCGAACGATGCGTTTTGCGCGAGGACGAGATAGCAGCCAGCTAGGCCGCATAAAGCGCCGTTGCCCATGAGAGCCAAATACCGGGTGCCGACCACGGAGACGCCCGCTGCATCGACCATTGCTGGGTTCTCGCCCACGGCACGCAGGCGCAGACCGAAGCGTGTGCGGAACAGGAGCCACCAAACGGCGAACACTAAAGCAATCGCCACATAAACCAATGCGTTTTGCCCGAGCAGTGGAATGGCAAACATTTCTTTGAAGCGTACGGAATCGGGCACTTGCGGCGTTTGCCCACCTTGCTTGAACCATGCGATGCCGAGCACGACGGTCAGGCTTGCGGCGATGATGTTGATCGCCAAACCAGAGATCACTTGATTGCCTTGATATGTGACGCAAGCAAAGCCGTGCAGCGCTGATAAGGCGCAAGCCACAGCAATGGCGGCGAGCATCGCCAGCGGCCAAGATTTGGTGACAACGCCCACTGTGGCCGCAGCAAAAGCCGCAAACAGCATCTTGCCTTCCAAGCCAATATCAATCACACCGGCACGCTCAGACAAAACGCCTGCAAGCGCGCAAAAAATCAACGGTGTCGCCAAGCGCAGGCTTGAGGCGAGCAGATCGATGATGAAGAGGAAGTCCATTACGCGGCATCCTTTTTCGTCAATGAGAAATACACTCGCCCAATCAGCGGCGCAAACACATAAGCCAACGCGCCGGAGAACAGCACGATCAAGCCTTGCATCATCACGATCATGTCTTTCGTGAAGCCCGGCACTTCAAAGGCCACCTCCGCGCCGCCTTGCGAAATCATGCCGAAAAGCAGGGCAGAGAGCACGATGCCAAAGGGATGGTTGCGCCCCATGAGCGCCACAGCGATGCCCGTGAAGCCCGCGCCAGCCACGAAATCTGTGAGCAGCTTGTGATGCACGCCGGCGACTTCGTTGATGGCGATCATGCCCGCCAATGCACCTGATATCGCCATCGAAAGCATTACTTGCTTTTGCGGCGAGATGCCTGCATATTCTGCTGCGCCGGGGCTCGACCCACTGGCGCGGATTTGATAGCCGATACGCGTTTTCCAAAGCAGCAGATAGACGAAGATGCAGGCAATGATGGCCAGCACGATGCTCATGTTGAGCGGCGAAGATGGCCAATCAATGCCGATGGCTTTTAAAAATTCATGCACGCGCGGCATCTTGGCTGACGCTGCAAACTCTGCGCTCTCGGGCGCCATCTCGCCAGCGGGTTTCAAAATGTTCACGAGCAAATACACCATGAGCGAACTGGCAAGAAAGTTAAACATGATCGTGGTGATCACCACATGGCTGCCGCGATAGGCTTGCAGATAGCCGGGAATCGCGCCCCATATGCCAGCGAACAGCGCGGCGAACACAATCATGAGTGGCAGCATGAGCCAAGCAGGCAGCGATGCACCGAGCCACAGCGCCACGAGGCCAGCTCCCAAGCCGCCGATCATCGCTTGGCCTTCGCCGCCAATATTGAACAAGCCCGCATGAAACGCCACGGCCACTGCAAGACCAGCAAACACAAAAGTCGTGGCGTAATACAGCGTGTAGCTCAAGCCGCGTTGATTGCCCAAAGCGCCTTTGATCAGCGCCGTCATCACCTGCGATGGGCTTTGGCCAACGAGTGCCACAACCAAACCAGCGACCAGTAAGGCAATCGCCAAATTGATCAGTGGAATCACGCCCACATCGAGCCAGCGCGGCAGATCTTTTTGTGCGGCGCTCATGCGGCATTTCCTGTGAGCGCTTCGTTGGTCGAGACCATCAGCAATCCTAAATTTTTCTCATCACATTCGCCCACAGGCAGCTCACCCGTGATGTGCCCTTGGTTCATCACGATCACACGATCAGACAAAGCCAAAATTTCTTCCAACTCTGTGGACACCAGAAGAATCGCACAGCCCGCATCACGCAAGCTGCGCAGTTGCTCGTGGATGAACTCAATCGCGCCAATGTCAACGCCTCGTGTGGGCTGACCAACCAGCAGCACTTTTGGCGCTTGGTTGAATTCTCGCGCAAGGATCAGCTTTTGCTGATTGCCGCCAGAGAATTTGGAAGAGCGCAAACTGGGATTGGGTGGGCGCACATCAAAGCGCTGCATCAGATCGCTCGTGTCTTTTTGCATCACGCTTGAGCGAAGGAATATGTCCTTGACGTCGCCCTGGAGCACGCCCGCCTGTCGCTGGGGATCGAGACGCTGGGCGGGGTGTTCACCCGGATGATCGATCGCAACACCACGATCCCGACCAAGAAGAGCCAGGTTTATTCGACCGCCGAGGACAACCAGCAGGCGGTGACCATCCGCGTGTTCCAGGGCGAGCGCGAAATGGCGGCGGACAACAAGCTGCTCGGCCAGTTCGATCTCGTCGGAATTCCCTCCGCGCGCCGCGGGGTTCCGCAGATCGAAGTAACGTTCGACATCGACGCCAACGGCATCGTCAACGTCAGCGCCAAGGACAAGGGCACCGGCAAGGAACAGCAGATCCGCATCCAGGCTTCGGGCGGGCTCAGCGATGCCGATATCGAGCAGATGGTGCGCGATGCGGAGCAGTTCGCCGACGAGGACAAGAAGCGCCGCGAAGGCGCCGAGGCCAAAAACAACGCCGACAGTCTGGTTCACTCGACCGAGCGGCAGCTTGAGGAAAACGGCGACAAGATCGATTCCGATCTCAAGGGCCAAATCGAAGCAGCAATCGCCGAGGCCAAGACCGCTATCGAAAGCGGCGATGCCGAGGCGATGACCGCCAAGACCCAGGCGCTGACCGACCTCGCCATGAAGATGGGCCAGGCGATCTACGAGAAGGAGCAG
>JAYSRZ010000483.1:0-3132 GCA_043720775.1 Variovorax sp.
GCCTTTGTAAGGCACGCGGCCTTCAATGCCTTCGGGCACGAGCTTGTCGGCATTCGGGTTGCCAGTTGACGATTCTTGAAAATAGCGATCCGCGCTACCTTGCTGCATCGCGCCAATGCTGCCCATGCCGCGATAGCTTTTATACGAGCGGCCTTGAAACAGCACCACCTCGCCAGGCGCTTCTTCCGTGCCGGCAAACATGCCGCCCATCATCACCGAGCCCGCGCCTGCGGCTAAAGCTTTAGCGATGTCGCCGCTGTATCGAATGCCGCCGTCGGCAATGAGCGGAATGCCTGAGCCCTTCAGAGCAATCGCCACGCTGTCCACCGCCATCATCTGCGGCACGCCCACGCCGGCCACAATGCGCGTGGTGCAAATGCTGCCGGGGCCGATGCCCACTTTCACCGCATCTGCGCCCGCTTCAGCGAGCGCCAGCGCCGCAGCGCCCGTGGCGATATTGCCGCCCACCACATCGACAGAAGGATAATTCTTCTTCACCCATCTCACCCGCTCAATCACGCCTTTGCTGTGGCCATGCGCTGTGTCCACAACAATCGCATCGACGCCCGCTTCAACGAGCGCCGCCACGCGCTCCTCTGTGCCCTCGCCCACGCCCACAGCCGCGCCCACGCGAAGCTTGCCTTGGCTGTCTCGCGCGGCATTGGCAAAATTAGTTTGCTTGGTGATGTCTTTGACCGTGATCAAGCCTTTGAGCTGGAAATCAGCATCCACCAGCAGCAAGCGCTCCAGCCGATGCTTGTTTAAAAGCGCTTTGGCGTCTTTCAAAGTCGTGCCCTCAGGCGTGGTGATCAATCGCTCGCGCGGCGTCATGATCGCGCTCACAGGCAGATCCATGCGCGTCTCAAAGCGCAAATCACGCCCCGTGACGATGCCGACCACTTTGCCACCATCGACCACCGGGAAGCCGCTCACGCCCAGCTGCTCCGACAATTCAATGACTTGATGCACCTTGAAATCTGGCGGTATCACCACCGGATCACGTAGCACGCCGCTCTCATGGCGCTTGACCTTGCGCACCTGCGCGGCCTGCTCTTTGGCAGTCAGGTTTTTGTGAATGATGCCCATGCCGCCTTCTTGCGCCATCGCAATCGCGAGCCGCGCCTCAGTCACGGTATCCATTGCAGCGGAGACGAGCGGCAGATTCAGCTCAATATTTCGAGAAAAGCGTGTCGCAAGAGAGGTGTCCTTTGGCAAGACGGAGGAGAAAGCAGGGACGAGCAAAACATCGTCAAATGTGAGGGCTTTGCCGAGCAAGCGCATGGAGGAGACTCCCAAAGCTGAGATTTTACGCATCCAGGCGCAAGTGCTGTATACCGAACGGCAGCTTTGTCGGCGCGAACGGCGTCTGGCGCGTTGGCAACATATCGCCTTGTTGCTACACTCTTTAATATGAATACATTTGCTTCACAAGTTGTTTTCCGCCGGCTCCTCAGTGGCCTTGCCTTGCTTTGCTTGGCATCTCTAGCGCAGGCGCAATGGTCTTGGCGAGATGCTGGCGGCAGCCGCGTCTTCAGCGATCAGCCGCCGCCGCCCAGCGTGGCTGAAAAAGACATTCTGAAGCGCCCACCGGGTGCAAAAACACCGTCAACGCAAGGCAGTGAGGCAGCTGCTTCCACCCCGACAACAACCAATTCAGCAACAACGGCAACGACCGCAACAGCAGCGTCCGCACCCAAGATCAGCGGCAAGGATGCCGAGCTAGAAAAGAAGAAAAAAGAAATCGAAGCCAAAGAAGCTGCTAAAAAGCAAGCCGAGAGCGCGAAAATAGCCGCCGGGAAAAAAGACAATTGCGATCGCGCCAAACGCTCCAAAGCCAGCTTTGATTCTGGCGTGCGTATTTCGACGACCAATGCCAAAGGCGAGCGCGAGATCATGGACGAAGCCATGCGTGCCTCTGAGGCCAAGCGCTTGCAGGACATCATCTCATCTGATTGCTCTTGAATCCACGCGCACCGGCTGGTCAACCCGGCGCTACTTATTTAATAGCACCTCACGCAGTATCTACGGGCGCTAGAAGCCGATATTGCTTATAAATTAGTCTGTGCCCGAGGCATAGCGTTATTCGCCAAATATGGCCAACCAAGACAGCGTTTGCAGCAGCATTTGCGCGCTGGCCAGATTGGTGGCGCAAGGCACGTTGTGAACGTCGCAGGCTCTGACCAAAGCATTGATATCAGGCTCATGCGGCTGCGCCGTCATGGGATCGCGCAAGAAGATCACGGCATCAATGCGGCCGCTGGCTAATTTCGCGCCGATTTGCAAATCTCCACCCATCGGGCCTGAGAGCATGCGCTCGATTTTGAGGCCTGTAGCTCGTGTGATGCGGCTGGCTGTCGTCCCAGTGCCGCAGAGTTTGCAGGTTTCTAAAAAACCTAAAAAATCTTTACAAAGCGCTTCGATATCGGCCTTCTTGGCGTCGTGAGCGATCAAAGCAATGCGGTAGACAAGGTGTTTGGCCATACATGAATCATAGTTTCATTCGCACAAAGATTCGCTTCTTTTGGAGGCGGCAGCCCAACATTCACGCAAAGACAGGCCTAGAATGTTGCAATGCAGCAAATTCGCTGCTTCAGTTTCGTCAAAAGAGAATCTCACACCATGCTTTACCAACTTTACGAAACTCAGCGCTCACTCATGGAGCCGTTTGCAGAATTTGCGCAAGCCACCTCCAAGCTCTTCGGCAGCCCGATGAACAGCTTTGGCCAACTGCCCTTTGCGCAGCGCACTGCCGCTGGATTTGATTTGATGTATCGCTTGGGCAAAGACTATGAGCGCCCGCAGTTTGACATCAAAACGGTAGGCATCACACTCAATGGGAAGACAACAGATGTCGCTATCCACGAACGTGTCGAAATCGACAAGCCCTTTTGCGAATTGCGCCGCTTCAAGCGATTTACAGACGACTCCGCCACGCTAGCCCAGCTCAAAGGCCAGCCTCCGGTGCTGATCGTTGCCCCACTGTCGGGCCACTATTCCACGCTTTTGCGCGACACCGTGCGCAGCATGTTGCAAGGCCACAAGGTCTTCATCACCGATTGGAAAAATGCACGCACTGTGCCGCTCTCCGAAGGCGACTTCTCGCTGGATGATTATGTGAACTATGTGCAAGAG
>JAYSRZ010000484.1:0-1067 GCA_043720775.1 Variovorax sp.
TATTGGCGGAGCAATGCGAGTAGTCAGCGTTCACGCAGATAGGCAGGGTGACGAAAGCCCTGCCTATCAAGCTCGGTGGCGAGCGAACCGGCTTCAGTAACCCGTCCCAGCCGTTTTAGACTGATGTATCGGCTGCTTGATGCGGCGGGTTGTTTTGCAAATTTAGGATCGGAAAGTTGAACCAGGGCGGCATTCCAACTCACCTTGGCCTCTGCAATGTGGCCCAGCTTGTCTAAAACGTCGCCAGCCAAAAGATAGGCTTGGCCAAGCGTGGCACCACCTTTTGATGCGCTAGAGTTTTTGCGGTTTTCGAGCCGAGAAATCACTGCTTTGACATTTTGAAGCGCTGCACTGAACTTTCCATCGGCATTGTCGAGTCTGGCTTGTCGCAGGTCAAGGGTGCTCCTTAACTCGACGTTCCAGATTGTATTGCTTCGGTCGCTGGCAGCCAGTGCTTCCAGCGACATTCTTGCAGCCTTGAGCGCCGCGCTGCTCCGAACGCGTTTGCCAGCGTAGAGCATGATGTCTGCCTCCCCGAGCAGCACCCTGATCTCACTTTCCTGCCATTCGGTGTTCTTCGGCTCTCTGCTGCGCAATTGCCTGAAAATGTCGAGCGATTTGGCGGCGGCTGAATTCGCCGATTCGCTCTTTCCTTGGGATGCTGCGATTCCGGCCACATGCTGCCAAGCTACGCCCAGCAACCGACTGGCGTTGCTGTTACCCGGATCGATGCGCAATACCGCTTCATACAAGGCGATTTCGCGTTGGTGTACTGCCAATGCGTCTTCCCAGCGAAACAATTCGCTACGCGCCTTGCCCAGCCAATTGGCCGCTGCGCCAATCTCTAACTGCCGCGCCGTGTCGCGCGGCTCGCTGGCCGCTACCGTCTCAACAATCCGCAACGCCCGCGCAAAGGCTGGTTCGGCCTCCGCATACCGCCCCTCATCATACAGCAGTACGCCCAAATTGGTCTCCGCATAGGATTGCTCCATCTGCCATTCGGGCTTTTTCGGGTCGAGCTTGATCAGCCGCTCCGCCAGCCACTTGTATTCGCGGAACTGCGCCTC
>JAYSRZ010000485.1:0-1065 GCA_043720775.1 Variovorax sp.
CTGGTGGTGAGCGAGGAGCTCGATGAGTTGATGGCTTTGGCGGATCGCTTGCAAGTGATTGCCAAGGGAAAAATTTCGCCGAGCATCCTTCGAAGTGATGCAAGCGTTGAGCAAATTGGGCAATGGATGAGCGGCTTGTGGGAGCAAGAGAGCCCTCCCGTTCGCCCTGAGCTTGTCGAAGGGCTTCGACAAGCTCAGCCCGAACGGATCAAGAAGATGGATGGTGAGAGTCAACATGCTACGCCTTGAACCCCGTGCCGAGCCTTCAAAAGCGTGGACTTATGCATCTCCTGTGCTCGCATTGCTGATCACGATTGTGGTGGCGGGTGTGTTATTTGTTGCGCTTGGCAAAGACCCCGTGCGTGGCTTGTCGATCTTCTTGATTGAGCCTTGGGCGAATCTGCGTGGCGCGTCTGAGATTGCGCTGAAATCGATTCCGCTGATTCTTTGCGCTTTGGGTTTGGCGCTTTGCTATCGCAGCAATGTGTGGAACATCGGCGCTGAAGGCCAGTTTTTAATGGGTGCGATTTTTGCGGGCGGGCTGGCGATGTGGGCCACCGAGGCGAAGCAAAATTTTTCGCCGTGGGTCTTCATGTGGCTGGGCATGTTGGCAGGCGCAATCGGCGGAGCCATGTGGGCGGGCATCGTGGCGCTGTTGCGCGACAAATTCAACGCCAATGAGATTTTGGTCAGCTTGATGCTGGTGTACGTGGCAAATTTGCTGCTGAGCTATCTCGTTTTCGGCCCGTGGAAAGATCCGCAGGGTTTTAACTTTCCGCAAACCGTCACGTTTGACGATGGCACGCTGCTGCCGCGCATCTTCAAAGGGTTACGGCTGCACTGGGGATTTGCGATTGCCTTGATTGCGGTGGCGCTGATGACGGTGTTTTTATTTCGCAGTTTCAAAGGTTACCAGCTTCAGGTCGGCGGGCTCGCGCCGGCTGCTGCACGCTATGCTGGCTTTTCAAGCCGCAGCGCATTGTGGACGGTGCTTCTGATCTCAGGCGCTTTATCTGGCCTGGCCGGCAGCATGGAGGCGCTAGGGCCGCTGTCTCAGCTCACGCC
>JAYSRZ010000486.1:0-3125 GCA_043720775.1 Variovorax sp.
ATGCTGCAAATGGCGCACAGCTTGGGCGCGAAGGTCTTGCTCGCCTGCTCCTCCGTCTCTGCGCATGCAAGCCAAGATTTAGACAAGATTGCCGCAGACTTGCGCAAGCTCGCCATGCTCGCCGTACCCTACGGCATCAAAATCGCCTACGAAGCCCTGAGCTGGGGGCGTACAGTCAATGAATTGCCGCAAAGCTGGGATGTGGTCTCTAGAGCCGATATGCCTAACCTTGGCATTTGCGTAGATTCCTATCACGTGCTCGCTGCGAAGACTTCGCCAGAAGAAATTGATTATCTCGATGCCTCCAAAATCTTCCTCGTCCAGCTCGCCGATTTCATGTGGGAAGAGACCAAAAGCTTTGAAGAGCGCATGACGACCGCGCGCACCTTCCGCGTCTTCCCCGGCGAGGGCGTACACAGCGATGCCTTGGTCGATATCGTGTTGCGGCTCGACAAGATCGGCTACCAAGGCGATTACAGCTTTGAAGTTTTTAACGATGATTATGTGAATTTGCCGCTGGAGCTGGTCTGCGAGCGTGCCAAGAAAAGTGCGCGGTGGCTGGCCGAGGATGTGTTGCGTCGCTCTACGCCGCTGCCGGGCGCGATGCGCTTGAAAATCGCGTAGTATAAATTTGATAGCGCTGTGCGCAGGTTCTATAACGGCTAAGTGCCGATTTGGCTTAAAAATGAAATGAACACAATGATGAACAACACGCACCACGCGATTTCCGGCCTATGGCCTGCGCTTCTCACGCCGATTCAAGATGACGGCAATATTGATTTGCCGCGAATGATTGCGCATGGTAAGCGCCTGATTGCTGCCGCAAGCGATGGGCTCACGCTGTTTGGCACGACGGGCGAGGGCACATCGTTTACAAATACGCAACGCATAGCTGCTGCGGATGCGTTCATTGCCAGTGGCGTGCGAGGGAATCAGTTGGTGATCAACCTATCCGCTTTGGCGCGTGATGATGCGGTGGCGCTTGCGGTGCATGCTGTGCAAATCGGCGCGAAAGCTGGCCTGCTGATGCCGCCTTTTTATTACAATGGCCAGCATGATGCAGGGCTGATGGCTTATGTGAGCGAAGTGATCGAAGCAGTTAAAAAGCAGAGCGGAAAAGCGCTGCCGATCATTCTTTATCACTTCCCTGGCCTATGCGGTATCGGCTGGAGCGAAGCGGCGATTGGGGAGCTCATGCAAAAGCACCCAGACGTGGTGGTCAGCATCAAAGACAGCAGCGCCAATGTGGAACACTCCAAAATGCTCGCGCAAAAATTTCCTCAGCTTGCCGTGTTGGTAGGCTGCGAGCCCGATGTGATGCCCACGCAACTCGTCGGTGGTGCGGGATCGATTTGTGGGCTTGCGAATATCGCCCCTGAGTTGATGCGCCGCATGATTGATGCACCAGCGAGCGTGAGTGCCAAAGACGACTCTCTCATGTGCGATTTACTGGCCTTGCTCTCTTTGGAGCCGGGCATGCCTTTTGTGAGCGCCTACAAAGTGATGCTGGCTGAGCAGATGGGTGATGATGCGTGGCTGCGTGTGCGTACTCCGCTCACAGCTTTGTCGGCAGCTCAAGAGCAGACTGTGCGCGCGGGCTATCGCAAGCTGAAATAGCAGTTGTCTGCTGAGCATCGCCTGAATACGTGTAAACCCCAGCATCGAAGGTGCAGGTGAATGTACTGATTGGTACATAATCTAATTCATGCTCGATAAATTTATCAACGGCTATTGCAGACTCTTGGATTACGCCATGGCGCTCTTTCTCGCGCTCATGGTGATCATGGTGTTTGGCAATGTGGTGCTGCGTTATGGTTTTAATTCTGGCATCAGCATCAGCGAAGAGCTCTCGCGTTGGCTCTTCGTTTGGGTGACTTTTATGGGCTCCGTGGTGGCGCTCAATGAAAGAGGGCATTTGGGCACCGACATGATGATTTCGCGCCTAGGTGTGCGCGGCAAGAAGCTGTGCATGGGATTGAGCCTAGCGCTCATGCTCGCGCTCTGCGGCGTGCTGTTCAAAGGCGCTTGGGAGCAGACCAAGATTAACGCGAGCTCGACAAGTGCTGCGATGGAAGTGTCGATGGGGATTTTCTTCTCGGTGGGTTTGATGTTTGCCGTGCTGGGTGGTTTGATCATTGCACGAGATTTTTATAAGCTCGTGACCGGCCAAATGAGCGAGGCGGATTTGATGGCTGTTCGCGAATCGGAAGACGTGCCTCATGCCGAAAAGAAATAAGCAAGCCGCATCATGACGATCGCACTCTTTCTTCTCGCTTTGCTTGGCGCCATGGCGCTCGGCATGCCGATTGCTTTTTCTCTGCTCTTCACAGGCGCTGCGCTGATGTGGCAGCTGGGTATGTGGGATTCGCAAATCCTTGCGCAAAACGTGATTGAAGGCGCGAACAGCTTTCCTCTTTTGGCTGTGCCCTTTTTTATGCTAGCTGGCGAGATCATGAATGTGGGTGGGCTTTCCAAGCGCATTGTGAATTTTGCGCTTGCACTCGTCGGCCACATCCCCGGCGGCTTAGGCTATGTGGCGATTGTGGCCGCGTGCATCATGGCTGCGCTCTCCGGCTCGGCCGTGGCCGATGCGGCAGCACTCTCTGCGCTGCTCTTGCCGATGATGATTCGCGCTGGGCATGATCCTGCGCGCTCGGCAGGCTTGATTGCATCAGCCGGCATTATCGCGCCCATCATTCCGCCATCAATTGCTTTCATCATCTTCGGTGTGTCTGCCAACATTTCAATTTCTAAGCTTTTCCTCGCCGGCATCGTGCCGGGCATTTTGTTGGGTGCTGCGCTTTGGATCACGTGGTGGATTTTGGTGCGCAAAGAAAAAATCACGCCGCCTCCGCGCGCCACCCGTGCTGAGGTGTTGAAAGCGCTGCGCGAGACTTCTCTTGCGCTAGGCATGCCCATCATTGTGGTGGGTGGTTTGAAGTTTGGCGTGTTTACGCCCACTGAATCTGCTGTGGTGGCCGCCGTGTATGCGCTGCTCATTTCGATTTTTGTGTACCGCGAAATCAAGATCAAGGATTTGCTGCCTATCTTTATACAAGCAGCCAAGACGAGTGCGATTGTGATGTTTTTGGTGGCCGCTGCAATGGTGTCTGCATGGATGATCA
>JAYSRZ010000487.1:0-1065 GCA_043720775.1 Variovorax sp.
CCATGCCCGCTTGCTTACTCGGGCAGAAGATGCCGCCTTGAGGGTTTAGCTCGGCGGCTGTGAGTTGGATAGCGCTTTTCATCGGCTTCAAACCTTGCCCACTGGCGTGAGCCAATGGTGGTATTTCGGATTGCGGCCGTTGACGATATCGAAGAACGCACTCTGCACTTTCTCGGTGATCGGGCCACGAGTGCCAGCGTATTTGCCTTCGCCAATCGTGATGCGATCAAGCTCGCGAATAGGCGTGACTTCGGCGGCTGTGCCTGTGAAGAAAGCTTCATCGCAAATATAAACCTCATCGCGCGTGATGCGCTTTTGCACGACCTCGATGCCGAGATCTTTGGCGATGTGGAAAACGGTATTGCGCGTGATGCCGTTCAATGCGCCAGCGGACAAATCCGGGCTGTAGATCACGCCATCTTTGACGACGAATAAATTCTCGCCCGCGCCCTCGCTCACGAAGCCCGATGGATCGAGCAAGAGGGCTTCGTCGTAACCCTCGTCCGTGGCTTCCATGTTGGCCAAAATCGAATTGGTGTAGTTGCTGACCGCTTTGGCTTGCGTCATCGTGATGTTGACGTGATGGCGCGTGTAGCTGCTGGTCTTGACGCGGATGCCGCGCTTCAAACCTTCTTCGCCGAGATACGCGCCCCATGCCCATGCGGCCACCATGAGGTGGATGGTGTTGCCCTTAGGCGAGACGCCGAGCTTTTTGTCGCCGATCCATGTAAGTGGGCGCAAATAGCAGCTCTCAAGCTTGTTCACGCGCACGACTTCAAGTTGCGCGGCCATGACTTGTTCTTTGGTGAACGGAATGGCCATGCGCAAGATCTTGGCGCTGTTAAATAAACGATCGGTATGCTCTTGCAAACGAAAAATCGCTGTGCCGATTTCAGTGTTGTAAGCGCGCACGCCTTCAAATGCGCCGCAGCCGTAATGCAGCGTATGGGAGAGCACATGGATCTTGGCATCACGCCATTCAACGAGTTGCCCGTCCATCCAAATTTTGCCATCGCGGTCTGACATGCTTTGCGGTGTGGTCGTCATGAAGTATTCCTACTGTTC
>JAYSRZ010000488.1:0-1063 GCA_043720775.1 Variovorax sp.
CACCCCTGCCGCGCTGCGGCGCCTGGCTAAACAATGGGCCGCTCCAGCCGATCAAGCGGCTTTTGCCCAAATGGTGAAAGATGCGATAGACCATCTGCACGAAGGCAGCGTTGCCCGCTACCGTTTGCGCCGGGCCGAGTTTGTGGCCTGGAAGCAGCGGTCTGTTTAAAACAAGCAATTCGTGCACATAAGGCACACAAGATATAATCCTGTGGTGGATCACGTAAAACCCATTCGATGGAGTGCCGAGAAGAATCTTACGTTGCAAAGCGAGCGCGGCGCTTCGTTTGAAGAGGTTTTGGCCTCGATTGAAAACGGCGGGCTATTGGCAACGCTGGCGCACCCCAATGCAAAGCGCTATGCGCATCAAAAACTGTGGGTGGTTCGGATGCGCGGGTATGCCTATTTAGTGCCATTTGTTGAAACTGACGCTGAGGTTTTTTTGAAAACCATTATTCCCAGTCGCAAAGCAAGCAAGCAATTTTTGCAAGGAGCACAGGATGCCTAAACCTACTAAAACCGCTAAAAAACCTACGTCAAATGATGTGGATGAAGCCGAGCTGCTCGCCTCCTTTGATGCGGGGCAGTGGCAGTCGGTCGAGCCGCAGGCCAGTGAAAACCTGCGCTACAGGCAGATGGCTACCAGTGCGTTGGCGAAAAACCGCCGTGTGAATATCCGCATTTCGGCCATGGATCTGGAAGGCATGCAGGCGCGCGCTGCTGAGGAAGGCCTGCCCTACCAAACGCTGATCGCCAGCGTGCTGCACAAATACGCGTCGGGGCGATTGGTAGAGCCTAGGTCTTAACTTGAATCACTGCATGAACCTCGCCCTATTCGACCTCGACCACACCCTGCTGCCCATCGACAGCGACCACGCCTGGGGGGAGTTCACTATCTCCATTGGCTGGCGCGATGCGGTGGAATTTAAGCGTGCCAATGATGCGTTCTATGCAGATTACAAGGCGGGCACGCTCGACCCCAATGCGTATTTGCGCTTTGCTACCGAGGCTATCCGCGCCAAAGGCGCTACGCATTCCATAGCTGCTCACGCACGTTTTATGG
>JAYSRZ010000489.1:0-1062 GCA_043720775.1 Variovorax sp.
GAGGTGCCGCACGATTGGGCTGATGTGCAATTTCGAGTGCATCACGACCTGAAGTCTTTAACGAGCATTGGCCTTAAGCGTCGTCTGAGCACGCTTCGCAAGACATTGCTCATACAAAGCGCTGATTCAAAAGAACGGCTGGACGCAGCTTGAAGCGGCCAAGCATTGCAGCGTCACTCAGCCGCGCATCGATGCGCTGGTCAACATCGCCGCGCACCTCGGCCAGCGGGTGCATGTTGAGCTGGAGCCGGCTTGAGCGGCATCAAAAAAGGCCATATTGGCCTTTTTTTATATATATTTTAGGCCTGTAGCCCAATTGATTCGGGCGCAAGCAGCTATAAATTAAGTAGCTATATACCCCCTCCCACGCGGATGTACGTCAATAGGATGCTCATCGAAATTAAGTTGTGACAGCCTTTTCGGACGGTCGTTCGCTTGCCGACTTATATTCAAACCGATATAATTTGACAGATATGAAAATTGTTCGATTTCTTGGTGATTCGCTCAAATGTTTGCGCGAATTTCCTGATGATGCAAGGCAAGACGCTGGCCGCCAGCTTGATCAGGTGCAGCGCGGCAGGCAACCCGATGATTTCAAACCCATGCCATCCATCGGTAAAGGCGTAGAAGAGATTCGTGTGTGGGATGAGGCGGGTACGTTTCGGGTGGTTTACACGGCTCGTCTTGCTGATGCGGTTTATGTTCTGCACGCTTTTCAGAAGAAGACGCCAACCACATCACAACGAGATATTGAAACCGCTAAAACTCGTTTCGCCCAATTAATGAGAGGCATCAAATGACCAAACCTAAAACCGACAGCTACGCCAGCGTCTGGGACGCCATCACAGACACCCCTGAGGAAGCCGCCAACCTTCGGCTGCGCTCAGAGCTGATGGACAAGATCACGGCGCTGATTCAAAAAAACGGCTGGACGCAGCTTGAAGCGGCCAAGCATTGCAGCGTGACGCAGCCGCGCATCAATGAGCTGCTACGAGGCCGCATTTCGCGCTTCTCGCTCGATGCGCTGGTCAACATCGCTGCGCACCTTGGTCAGCGGGTGCA
>JAYSRZ010000490.1:0-1060 GCA_043720775.1 Variovorax sp.
TTCCGCCAATCGCCAGCGTGTGTACGGCCTTGAGCGCATGTAATATGGTCTCCTGGCACAGCGCAAGTTGTGCCTCATACCCGCCAAATTCCTGCCCCAGCGTCACCGGCGTTGCATCCTGTAGATGCGTCCGACCGATTTTGACGATAGCTTCAAAAGCCAAGACTTTGTCCTTCAATGCACTGCGCAAGGTTTTCAAGGCGGGCAGTAGACTCTGCTTGGCTTGCAGCGCAACGGCGATGTGCATGGCTGTCGGAAAGACATCGTTGGAGGATTGCCCAAGGTTCACATCGTCGTTTGGGTGAACGCTTCGCGTTGTCCCTAATGTCCCTGCTTCACCTACGTTAGCTGCCCCAATATCAAGTGCGCGAGATGCCAGATTTGCCACCACCTCGTTGACATTCATATTGCTCTGTGTGCCCGAGCCGGTCTGCCACACCGACAGCGGGAATTCATCATCGAACTCGCCCACCGCCACCCGCTGCGCTGCGCCTGAGATGGCTTGCGCCTTGGTGGCGTCAAGCAATTTCAACTCTTGATTCACATCGGCTGCAGCCCACTTAACCCAGGCCAGCGCATGAATCACAGGCATTGGCATGCGCTGCTCGCCGATGGCAAAAAAATGCAGGCTACGTGCCGTTTGCGCCCCCCACAGTGCGTCGGCGGGCACTTCGACAGTGCCGAAGTTATCGGATTCGGTACGTGTGTTGCTCAATGTTAATTCCGTGAGGTAAGTCTAAGGATTTTATTGTGACATAGCGTGACAAATATCGCAAAAAACCCTTGTTTCTTTTATCCCGTGACAGTTGTGCGTTATGTGCGTTATGTGTCCTAACGCACAGTCAAGCAACTGCACAGCGCGCAGTATGGTGAGCGAAATAGGCGAATTTGCCTTAACTTTTGGGAGATAACCATGATTCATTTCCGACCAGTGATATACAGCGGTTTGCTTGCAACCATTTTAGGATTGGGTGCTTGCGGCAGCATGAAGCCGATGATGCCGATGATGTCCAGCAGCAGCAGCGCCATGATGGCAAGACTCTCAGGGGCGAGCGAGGTG
>JAYSRZ010000491.1:0-1059 GCA_043720775.1 Variovorax sp.
CTTCAAGATCAATGAAGACGTGGTGATCCCGCTGCCGCGCATGGCCGAGTACACCGACGGCATTGAGCGCATCAACATCGAGCTGAGCCTGCAAAACAAGCTCAAGCTGTGCGATGCGCTGGAGGCGTTTTTGCGCAGGGGCAATCTACCCTTGGGCAAGCATGACGATTTGAACGAAGTCGCCTCGCCCGATCTGCTGGCCGAGCGCGTCGCTCAGGCACTGGCGCTGATTGTTGACGTGCGCACGCTGTGGCTCGGCTGGTTGCAAAGCGTGGATGCGCTGTTCCCGCAGTTGCAAGATCACAGCTTGCGCGCGAGTTGGAAAACCCAGATACGCGCGCCGCTCGCAGGCATCTTCAGCGGAGCCGCCTTCAAGCCGATATTGGATGAGTGCTCGGCCATCCACAAGCGCGTGCTCAAAGGCCGCGTGTGGGCGGCCTTGCACATGCACGCGGGCGATGGCAATGTACACACCAATTTGCCGGTGAACAGTGACGATTACGAGATGCTGCAAGCTGCGCACGGTGCCGTCAAACGCATCATGGCGCTGGCCCGTTCGCTCGACGGCGTCATCTCCGGTGAACACGGCATTGGCATCACCAAGATGGAGTATTTGAGCGACGAAGAGTTGCAGCCGTTCGCGGACTACAAAGCTCGCGTTGACCCGGAAGGGCGCTTTAACAAAGGCAAGTTGTTGCGCAATCAAGGTGGTTTGACACCATCTTCCAAAGCGTCTACAGCGGACATCGTCTCGCTCGGAAAACGCCATTCAGACTTGACCAACGCCTACACGCCCAGCTTTGGTTTGATGGGGCATGAGTCGCTCATCATGCAGCAAAGCGACATTGGCGCAATTGCCGATTCTGTGAAAGATTGCCTGCGTTGTGGCAAGTGCAAGCCGGTGTGCGCCACCCATGTGCCGCGCGCCAACCTGCTCTACAGCCCGCGCAACAAAATCCTTGCCACGTCGCTCCTGGTCGAAGCCTTTTTGTACGAAGAGCAAACCCGCCGTGGCATCAGCCTGCGTCACTGGCAGGAGTTTGAAGACGTGGCCGACCA
>JAYSRZ010000492.1:0-3110 GCA_043720775.1 Variovorax sp.
AAGCGGCGCGGTTGCAGAGAAGGCCAATGTAAAAATCCTCACCAGCTGCCCGAGCTGCCTGCAAGGGCTGTCACGCTACGGCAACGATCTGCAAAACGGGCTGTTGGAAGCGGATTACATTGTCGTGGAAATGGCCAATCAGATCCTCGGTGACAATTGGTTGCCAGACTACGTCAAACTCGCCAATGAAGGCGGCATTGAGCGCGTTTTGGTTTAACCCAACAGAAAGAAAAATATGGCTGGCCTCACGCAAGACACTCCGACACCTGTGGACATCACCGTTCACCAGCAATCGAAGCTACTAGAAATTTCATTTTCCGATGGCAAAGCTTTCAAATTGCCATTTGAGTTGATGCGCGTGTATTCGCCATCTGCTGAGGTGCAAGGCCACGGGCCGGGGCAAGAGACGTTGCAAACGGGTAAACGCGAAGTGGGCTTGCAAGAGCTCGAATCGATTGGCAATTACGCGATCAAGCCGGTGTTCACCGATGGACATGAGAGCGGGATTTTTTCTTGGGATTATTTGTATTTCCTTGGCAGCCAGCAAGACGATCTGTGGACGCGCTATTTGGCGCGGCTCACCGAGGCAGGCGCGGATCGCGATGCGCCGATGATTGCTGCGGGTGGTCACGTGCATGGCGCGGGTTGCAGTCATTAAATCTCGTTTACTATTAATTTAATAGCGCTTCACGCAGTAAACACAATGGCTAGCACTCATTTTGGCTATAAAACCGTCGATGAAGGCGACAAAGCCCGCAATGTGCGCGGCGTATTTGATTCTGTGGCTTCCAAATACGATGTGATGAACGATTTGATGTCGGCTGGCTTGCATCGCGGCTGGAAGGCGTACACCGTGCTCGTCTCAGGCGCTACGCTGGGCTCGAAGGTCTTGGATGTGGCGGCAGGCACGGGAGATTTGGCGCTGGCGTTTGCAAAAAAAGTGGGCTTGGAACATGGCCAAGGCGAGGTCGTTCACACGGATATCAATGAAGCGATGCTGCGCGTGGGGCGAGATCGCCTGCAAGATGCTGGCTTCTCTTTGCCCACGCTGGTATGCGATGCGGAAAAGCTGCCGCTTCCCAGCGATCATTTCGATGTGGTTACCGTTGCTTTCGGACTACGCAACATGACGCACAAAGAAGCCGCACTGAAAGAAATGTGCCGCGTTTTGAAGCCTGGAGGCAAGCTGCTCGTACTCGAATTCTCCAAAGTGGCTAAGCCCCTACAAAAGGCCTACGATTGGTATTCTTTTTCCATCCTGCCAAAATTAGGCTCTATGGTTGTAGGCGATGCACAAAGCTATCAGTATTTGGCCGAGAGCATTCGCATGCATCCTGATCAAGAGACGCTGAAATCGATGATGCTGGCCTCGGGTTTTGGCCACGTTGATATACACAACATGACGGCGGGCGTGGTGGCATTGCATATGGGTATTAAATGCTGATTTCTTTAGGGAAGATCAGGACTTGAAATCGCGCAAGCCAGCTGTATATTCGTGTTAGTTACTTTTTAAAGAGGCAAGGTATGAAATTTCTTTCTTTCATAGCAACAGGTGTGATGGCATTGAGCCTCGCATTCGTGAGCTTGGATGCAGACGCTGCCAAACGAATGGGCGGCGGTAAATCTGTGGGCAAACAATCTAACAACGTGACGCAGCAGCAAGCTGCTCCGGCTGCTCCAGGCGCAGCTGCTGCCGCAGCACCTGCTGCCGCTGGCGCAGCCGCCGCAGCAACGAAGAAGCCTTGGGGCATGATGCTCGGCGGTTTGGCTGCTGGGTTGGGCCTTGCATGGCTCGCAAGCTCGCTCGGTTTGGGTGAAGCCTTTGGGCAGATTTTGATGTTTGGTTTGTTGGCATTGGCGATTATGGTGGCCGTAGGTTGGTTCATGCGTCGCCGAGCTGCGAGCCAAGGTGGCCAACAACAAAATTCGCCGTTTGCGATGGCAGGTGCAGGTGCAAATGGCTCAGCGCCTGATATCTCTGCGCAGCGAAACTACAACCCGGAAAACGTAGGCAACGATGCATCTGCTCGCCCTTGGGAACGCAATTCCACAGCCTTTCAAGCGAATCAGCCAGCAGGCGGCAGCTTGATTGGTTCGCGCTTGTCTGGTGGTTCAAGCAATTGGTCTGTGCCAGCTGATTTTGATGCACCTGCATTTTTAACAACTGCCAAACAAGCGTTTGTTGCGCTACAAGCCGCTTGGGACAAAAACGATGTGAGCACACTCGGCACGATGATGACCGATGAGATGCTGCGCGAAATTCGCCAGCAACTCTCTGAGCGCGATCAACACATTGGCGGTGCTGCAAACCATACCGAAGTAGCTGCGCTGGATGCGAAGCTCTTGGGCATCGAAGACACTGGCAACGACTGGATGGCCAGCGTCGAATTCTCCGGAATGATCAAAGAAGATCCATCACAAAGCCCAGGCCCATTCCGCGAAGTGTGGAACATGACTAAACCGAAAGACGGCAGCGCAGGTTGGCTGGTGGCGGGTTTGCAGGCTTTGAATTAATTTTCTCTGCCTCCCCTGAAAAGCCCGGTTTTTACTGGGTTTTTTTACGTCTTATTGGCATATTGCCGTCGTATTTACTGCGTGAAGTGCTATAAATTTTATAGTATTAAAACCGTTTCGTTTTGGATATAACGGCTACGACGGTTGGGGCTGCTGCGTCTGCCTCATGTACCCTGCGCGGGATTCGCGACACCTGTCGCAAGATGAGGAACCAAAACGCTGCGCGTTTGTTTAGCCTGTGCTGCGAAAATCGGCAGCCGCAGCAACCCCAACCCTCGCGGCCTGTTTGATATGCGGAAAATCTTCGTGCGCCAATGGTGGCAAACGCAAATACTGTTGGCGCGCTACGGCTGGGACTTCCCCCGCCAACCAACGGCCTGTGGGAGCCGTATTCGGGCGGGCGATTTTCGCAGCGCAGGTGCAAAAAACGCGAAGCGTTTTCTCGTTATCTAAGCGGCAGGTGCCGCAAGTCCCGAGCAGGGTACATGAGCCCGCCCGAATATGGCTCCCACAGGCCTTAGCCGCGCCAAACAAGCTGCAAAAGCAAACCCTCAAATCTCACCCCGCAAAATAAGCAGA
The DNA here is from genome assembly GCA_043720775.1 of Variovorax sp. Classification (GTDB taxonomy): domain Bacteria; phylum Pseudomonadota; class Gammaproteobacteria; order Burkholderiales; family Burkholderiaceae_C; genus JANMDU01. The sequence continues at coordinate 3,094 of JAYSRZ010000492.1, forward strand.
GATAATGCACAGCATGA
>JAYSRZ010000493.1:0-1055 GCA_043720775.1 Variovorax sp.
TGGTTCTACGGCTGGTTTGGCGTGTGGGTCGCGCAGACATTTGCGTTCACGCCGATTGCCTTCATGATCATGCGCGGCGTGGTGCAGGGCATTGCGCCATCGCTCGAAGAAGCTGCGCAAACGCTGCGCGCTGATCCGCATCGCACATTTATGACGGTGACTCTGCCGCTGCTAAAGCCTGGCCTCGCAAATGCTTTCCTCGTGGGCTTTATCGAAAGCATGGCGGATTTTGGCAACCCGATTGTGGTGGGCGGGCAATTCAGCGTGCTCTCCACCGAGATCTTTTTCGCCATCGTCGGCGCGCAATATGATCAAGGCCGCGCCGCATCATTGGCTTGGATTTTGACGGGCTTCGCACTCGCCGTATTCGCCATTCAGCGCGGGCTTTTGGGTAAACAAAACTTCACCACCGTGAGCGGCAAAGGCGATTCAGGGATTGCCATGCCGCTGCCGCCGAGCGTCAAGCGCATCGTTTACTCAACCGCATTGCCTTGGATGGCATTCACCGTGATCGTGTATCTCTTCGCCTTTGCTGGCGGCTTTGTGCAAACTTGGGGGCGCGATTACACGCTCACACTGATCCATTTTAAAAATGCCTTCGGCTTAGAAATGGGTGAATTCGGCCTCGTGTGGGCAGGTACAGCCTGGAATTCCTTGTGGACGACTTTGAAGCTCGCCGCCATCTCCGCGCCACTCACAGCAACGGTCGGCTTGATGATTGCCTACTTGCTCGCCCGCACCGAATTCAAAGGCCAGAGTGCCTTCGAATTCTCCGCGCTGCTCGCCTTCGCCATCCCCGGCACGGTGCTTGGCGTGAGCTATATCTTGGCGTTTAACGTGCCGCCGATTGAGCTTACGGGAACGGCTTTAGTGATCGTGTTGTGTTTCATGTTTCGCAATCTTCCAGTCGGCGTAAGAGCGGGCACGGCGGCTTTCAAGCAGCTCGATAAATCGCTGGATGAAGCCTCCATGATGCTGCGCGCCAGCTCAGTGCAAACGCTGCGTCATGTGGTGATGCCGCTGCTCAAGCCCGCATTGGTAGCAGCGCTGGTGTA
>JAYSRZ010000494.1:0-8811 GCA_043720775.1 Variovorax sp.
CCCACCTGCGTGACCGCGCCCACCACCCGATCGCCCTCTACGATCAAATCATCGACAGCCTGCTGAAACAGCCACAAATTCGGCTGATTCTCTAGTTTGTGGCGAATGGCAGCTTTGTAGAGCACGCGATCAGCCTGAGCCCGAGTCGCCCTTACTGCTGGCCCTTTAGAGCCGTTCAAAATGCGGAATTGAATGCCTGCCTCATCCGTGGCCAGAGCCATCGCCCCGCCCAGCGCATCCACCTCTTTGACCAAATGCCCCTTGCCAATTCCGCCAATCGACGGGTTGCAGCTCATCTGGCCGAGCGTCTCGATATTGTGCGAAAGCAGCAGCGTAGAGCAGCCCATGCGCGCGCTGGCCCGCGCGCTTTCAGTGCCAGCGTGGCCACCGCCGACGACGATGACATCAAAGATTTGTGGGTAGTCCATGGCGTTGTGCTTTATACGTAAGCCTCTATTGTCTCAAATTACGCAATGCTATGAATTCAATAGCACTTCACGCAGATTCTACGGGCGAAAAGTGCTGGTTTCGCTTAAATTGTTGGCTCTCTTGAGATTGCGTGTGCATATCGCGGCTGCGAGTTTGCAGCGTTGCGCTTTGGGCATCCCACAGCGCTCGTGTCCCCCGCTCTGGCCTGCGGCTGGAGCTCCTCCTTGACCTCGCTACGTGAGATACCCAAATCACAACGCTGCAAACTCGTGGCCTATTTGGAGTGCAATAAATAGATGTTTGTCAACAGACTTAGCAAAAGAGCAACAGCAAAGCCTGAGCGGAAACTGAAGCTCTCCTTGCCAGCCATTCTGATCGCCGACTGTGGTTGGGTTGTCTCACGTAGCGAAGTAAAGGGGGAGGCCCAGCCGCAGGCCAGGCCGGAGGACATGAGCGCAGTGGGACAGCCCAAGCGCAGTCGAAGCGCACACATACACGCACGAAACAAAAGCGCTGCAGAAATTTAAAGAAAAGTAGCCGTTTGAGCACGTAGAACCTGCGTGAAGCGCTACCAAAACAAGAGCAATTCACTCATCCTAAGCCGTGAGAAGACAGCACCTTCTTCGCCCCATCCGTCTGCAAAAACGCATAAAACTTCTGCGCAGAAAGGCCAGCCGTCCGATGCAAAGCCATGCGCTGAATGATCGGCGGATGCAAAGAAGCGTCAACCAGTCCATGCTTTGTTAAAGCCGCCACCTCAGGCGCCAAAGCCAGCGACAAAGCCACGATGCCCACAGATGCCGCCCCGGTGCTCACGAACTGCGTCGCTTGGCTTACGTTTTCCCCCAGCACCAAGCGATTTTGCAAGGCTTGCCACAGCCCAGCCGATTGCAAAGCCGCGCGAGCGGCTCGGCCATACGGTGCGTGATCTGGGTTGGCGATCGAGAGCTTTCCCGATGTGGCCAAGGCCGCAGTCAGCCCCTTTAAGTCAGTGGAAACTGTCAAACTGGACTTTTTCAGCATGATCCAAGCCAGCCGCCCTGTGCCGTACACCACGCCCGCGTCTCGCGCCCAGCCGCTCTTGGCCAATCGCAATACCAAATCTTCATCAGCCGAGAGAAACAGATCCATCTGCAGGCCTTGTTCGAGCTGCCGTGCTAGGTTGCCCGATGAGCCGAAGTTGAAGGACGCTTTGAGGCCGGTCGCCTTCTCAAACTGCGCCCCCAACTCGCTCAAAGCAAACTTCAAATCGCTCGCCGCTGCCACGCGGATCGGTGCATTTTGCGCTGAAACACGTGCTGCCGTGCTGAGGCCAAGCGTGCTTGCCAGGCCGGAAAGCACAGCACGTCTGTTTTGCATAAACTCATGCGCGGATTGCATAGATTTCGGATCGCTTTGCTCGTAACTGTCAGGTAACTCAAGGGTGGAGTTTTAAAATCAAGCCCTCAAATTCATATTTTATGAAAGCTTAACAGCACCATGGCTCGCCGCGCATCGCAAGCTTTCATGAAATCTGATTTTTACTTTTAGGACACATCCGATGAACGCACCTATGATGCAAGGCCTTGAATTGGGCACGCCAAGCTACGTTAAAAATGCCAAGCTGATTGCTTGGGTGGCCGATATGGTCGCTCTGTGCAAACCCGCTGCCATTCATTGGTGTGACGGCAGCCAGGCGGAATACGATGTGCTTTGCCAGCAGCTAGTTGATGCCGGCACGTTCAAGAAACTCAATCCCGCAAAGCGCCCCGGCTCGTTTTTGGCTTGGAGTGATCCATCAGACGTTGCCCGAGTGGAAGACCGCACCTACATCTGTTCAGAGCGCAAAGAAGATGCCGGCCCCACCAACAACTGGGCAGCGCCAGCGGAGATGCGCGCTATTTTGAATCCATTGTTTGATGGTTGTATGCGTGGCCGCACGATGTATGTTGTGCCTTTCTCGATGGGCCCACTCGGCAGCGATATCGCCCACATCGGCATCGAGCTCTCCGATTCGCCCTACGTTGCCGTCAACATGCGCATCATGACGCGCATGGGCAAAGCGGTGTACGACGTGATCGGCGTGAATGGCGACTACGTGCCCTGCGTCCACACTGTTGGCGCGCCATTAGCTGCTGGCCAAAAAGACGTGAGCTGGCCGTGCAACAAAACCAAATACATCGTCCACTACCCTGAGACACGCGAGATCTGGAGCTATGGCTCAGGCTACGGTGGCAATGCTTTGCTCGGCAAAAAATGCTTTGCGCTGCGCATCGCGAGCACGATGGGGCGTGACCAAGGATGGCTCGCTGAGCACATGCTGATTCTCGGCGTGACGAATCCGCAAGGAAAGAAATATCACGTTGCAGCCGCCTTCCCTAGCGCCTGCGGCAAAACCAATTTCGCCATGATGATCCCGCCCGCTGGCTTTGAAGGCTGGAAGGTCACCACCGTGGGTGACGATATCGCCTGGATCAAACCGCAGCTTGACGGCACGCTCAGAGCCATCAACCCCGAAGCCGGCTATTTTGGCGTCGCTCCCGGCACGAACACTTTGACCAATCCCAACTGCATGGCCAGTCTCGGCAAAGACGTGATCTACACCAACGTCGCTTTAACAGACGATGGCGATGTCTGGTGGGAAGGCATGTCTGAGGCGCCAGCCCACGCGATTGATTGGCAAGGCAAAGAATGGTCGCCGTCAATAGCGAAAGAAACTGGCGCAAAAGCCGCTCACCCCAATGCCCGTTTCACCGTTGCCGCCACCAACAACCCAGCGCTCGACGCAGAATGGGACAACGCAGCCGGTGTGAAAATCGATGCCTTCCTCTTCGGCGGCCGCCGCTCTACCACCGTGCCACTCGTCACCGAAGCGCGCAACTGGACAGAGGGCGTCTACATGGCCGCCACGATGGGCAGCGAGACCACCGCCGCCGCCTTCGGCGCGCAAGGCGTCGTGCGCCGCGATCCATTCGCCATGCTGCCCTTCATGGGCTACAACATGAGCGACTATTTCCAGCATTGGCTCAATTTGGGCGCCAAGCTTGCCGCATCCGGCAGCACGATGCCCAAAATCTTCACGACCAACTGGTTCCGCAAAGGCCAAAGTGGTGAGGACAGCGGCAAATTCATCTGGCCCGGCTACGGGGAGAACATGCGCGTTTTGAAGTGGATGATCGACCGCATTGAAAACAAAGCCGCCGGTACCGAACACGCCTTCGGCATCAGCCCAAATTACGAAGAGCTCAACTGGACAGGCCTCAATTTCAGCAAAGAGCAATTCGCTAACGTCACCAGCATCGACAAAGCCGCTTGGGGCGCCGAGCTCAAGCTACACGAAGAGCTGTTCACACAGTTGGCTTATCACCTGCCAGTTGAGTTGACCTCTGCCAAAGCTGCTTTGGAAAAGCGCTTAGCTGCATAAAATATTGATCAAAATGGCCAGTAGCCGGCGTATTTGCTGCGTAAAGTGCTACTGAATTCATAGTATTCGCTTCCGAAAATCGCTGCCTGTCCGGTAGCGGCTACGAGGATAAGTCATCGCGCTTAGGGCATCTCCCTTCGCGACTGTCCTCCGCGCTGGCCTTCGGCTGGCGCTCCTCCTTTATGTCGCTGCGGGAGACACCCCAACCGCGACGCCCCATCCTCGCGGCCTCGTCGCCAACGGAGCAATGTTTGCGCGCCCACAGTACCCACCCCAGCCATGTTTGCGCACTACAGACAAAACTTTCCCTTGCCAACGAACGGGCTGCACTCGTTGGCAGTGATTTGGGTGTTTCACGCAGCGACATAAAGGAGGAGCGCCAGCCGAAGGCCAGCGCGGGGGACAGTCGCGAAGTGGAACACCCAAAGCGCTGGCGACGAACGCAGACCCAAGCACATCAACAAGGGCACAATAAGCCAACATGCTCCACCACCTCATCCTCCCCGGCTGGCAAAACTCCGGCTCCGATCACTGGCAAAGCCTCTGGGAGCAGCAACTGGATGCCACCAGAGTCCAGCAACATGACTGGATGCGCCCCCTGCGCGGCGATTGGATCACGCGCTTGGAAGATTGCATACTATCAAAAAATGAGCACTCCACGCAGTATCTACCTGCGCAAGATGCCAAAAATGCTTCAAATTCTCAAGATAAAGACATCCTGCTCGTGGCTCACAGTCTGGGCTGTCATCTCGTCTCGGCGTGGGCCGCTTTGTCACAAAACACCCATCGCATCAAGGGTGCGCTGCTTGTCGCCCCGCCCGATGGCATCCGAGAAAACTTCCCGCAAGAATTGAAAAGCTGGCGTCCGCCCGTCTTGCAAAGGCTTCCGTTCAAAAGCATTTGCATCATCTCAGCCAACGATCCGTTTTGTGACTTGCAACCCGGCAAAGACATGGCTGCCGCTTGGGGCAGCGAACTTGTTGAGTTAGGCAACAAAGGCCATATCAATGCAGACAGCGGCTTATCTGATTGGCCGCAAGGCCGAGCGCTCTTGGCCCAGCTAGCGCAGTAAAGCAAGCAAGCTGTCCACGAACCTACAATCAAAGCTTCGCGAAAAGAGACAAATTCAATGGTCACCAAAAAACCAAAAGGCTTGGGGATGGGGCTCGAAGCCTTGCTCGGCCCCAAAGTGCAAGACACGACGGCACAAGCTGCAAGCAACTTCGGCGAGTCCAACCCCGGCCAGCCCGCGAGCCTCAAGCTCGATGATCTCGTCCCCGGCCAATACCAACCGCGCACGCGGATGGATGAAGGCGCTTTGTATGAGTTGGCCGAAAGCATCAAAGCTCAGGGCATCATGCAGCCGATCCTGGTGCGCAAGCTGCTAACTGGAAAAAACGCTGGCAAGTTTGAGATCATTGCTGGCGAGCGCCGCAGTCGCGCGGCCAAGCTAGCCGGCTTGGATGCCGTGCCCGTGCTCGTGCGCGACGTGCCCGATGAGGCTGCCGCCGCGATGGCGCTGATCGAGAATATCCAGCGCGAAGATCTCAACCCTCTAGAAGAGGCTCAAGGCCTGCAACGCCTGATTAAAGAGTTCGGGCACACTCACGAAGCTGCGGCGCAAGCGGTTGGCCGTAGCCGAAGCGCAGCGTCGAATTTGCTGCGCCTCTTGAATCTGGCCGAGCCCGTGCAAACCATGCTCATGGCCGGCGATTTGGATATGGGCCACGCCCGAGCCCTGCTCGCACTCGACCGCGCCACGCAAATCACCGCTGGCAGCCAGATCGCCGCTAAAAAAATGTCGGTGCGGGAAGCCGAGAGCTTGGTCAAAAAGCTCAGCGCTGAGTTCAAGCTTGCCCCTCAAAAACCTGGCAAAGAGAAATCCCGCGATATCAAGCGCGTGGAGGAAGAACTCTCTGATTTGCTCGCCGCACAAGTCGAAGTGCGCGTGAAAAAGCGCGTCAAACGTCATGGCAAAATCGAAGAGCAAGGGGAGCTGGCGATTCAGTTCGGCTCAATTGATGAGCTCAACGGCCTGATTGATCAGCTTCGTCTCGCGGCGACAAGCAGGCCGTAATTCTCGCTACCGTGGCGCTGCAAGTTTGCTGGCTGTTTTCGCTTGGTAAAAAATCTGCATGCGCGATAATGCACGAATATTCACCTATTGAAACATTTGCAGGAGTTTTGTTATGTTCTCTGTTCGTCAAACCGTTTTGTCTGCAACGCTAGGCGCGGCACTTCTCATCTCTGCCCAAGCGCAAACTCTGGGCGGCGCCAACACCACGGCCAGTGATGCCACGCTGGCTGAGAAATGTGATGCACCCAAGGGAACGATTGCCGTGACGGAGCCGCAGTCCGAGGTGATCAACGCATTGCTCAGAGCCGGTCTGCAATCGCCTACTGGCTTGATCCGCATGATCATAGCGAACTCCAATTGCTTCCAAGTGCTCGAGCGCGGCCAAGGCTTCCAAAACATGATGCAAGAGCGGGCTCTTGCCTCTGGCGGCCAAATGCAAGCGGGGCAAAACATCGGCCAAGGCCAAATGGTGGCGGCTGATTTTGTGATCATGCCAAGCGTGGTGATTGCGGCCAATACATCGGGCGGTGTGGGCGGCGGTTTGGCTGGCTTCGGTGGTGCCTTAGGTATTTTTGGGGCCATCGCTGGCAATTTGAAATTCAAAGAAGCATCAACTGCCATGGTGATGAGCGATGTGCGCAGCGGCTTGCAAGTGGCCGCTTCTGAAGGCAGCGCGAAGAAGACGGATTTTAATTTGGGTGGCTTCGTGCTCGGCGCGGGCGGCGCGGGGGCGCTTGGCGGCTACACGAACACCGCTGAAGGCAAATTGATTGCTGCCAGCTTTTTAGATAACTGGAACAACATTGTGCGCAATGTGCGCAACAACCCCAGCCTCGTGCAAGCCAAGGCCGCTCCAGCATCGCGCGCGAATGCGGCCAACAGCACCGTGGCCGACGCAGGCGCAGTGTGGGTGGCTAAGATCGCTGGCGTCAAAGCGCTTAGCGAGCCACGCGACGGCTCACGCGAAGTCATCAGCTTAGGGCGCTCGGATGAAGTGGTGGCCGAAGGCGAAGAGCAAAACGGCTACATGAAGGTCGCCACGTCGCGCGGCACGGGCTGGGTCAAAGCGATCATGATGCGCAAGCAGTAAAGTTTTTGCTTGATCTTTGCGATGAGCCCTTGGCTAAAAAGCAAAGGGCTTTTTGCTTCTAGCGCCTCGGCATGACGCCAAACTCCGGCATGATGCGCTGCAATTCTGGGGGCAGGCTCTCTCGCATTTGGTTATTGATCTCTTGCATCATCTGCCGCTGCACACCGCCCAGCTGCCCATCAAAGCGGCCACCGCGAAACACGCCGCTGGGCACGGTGCCCATCAAGCCGAAAGGCGTGGTCGCGCCGAAGCTTCTGTCGGGCGAGAAGGACGTCTGCCCCGCTCCTACTTCCACGCGCTCCGAGCCACCTGAGCCACGGCCTTCGACCAGAGTTCGCCCCGAATACACCTGCGTGTAATTGCCCGGCTGCAGGCTTGTGCCCAGCGCCACGGATTGGGTGTCGATCTGCACCGTTTCGAAATCTGTGCCACGCACGCCAATCGTTGCTGTGGCCGTTTGCACGCGCACATTGCCCGGTTGCGTCTTCGCGATCAGGCCCGTGACTTGCCGCAGCGCGCCGCGCACCAGCTCCATCACCGAGCTGCTGTCTCTGGGCTCTCTTGCATTGAAGCGCTGCTGGGCAAACAGCATTTCGCTGTTCGCACGCACGGCAATCACAGCGCCATCATTGAGCTTGATCACGGCATCGCTGTTGGGCGTGGTGATCAAGCGATCGCCTTCGCGCACTATCGTGCCCGCTGCTGCGTTGCGCTCGCTCGCACCCACGAGCCGCACAAAGCCTTCGGTGCGCTGCACTGTGCCAGCGGCGTCGCTAGGCTGTGTTGTTTGCCCAAATGATTTGCGCGGAAGGATCAGAAAGGGAGCTGCTATGGCACTGGTTAGCCACGGCGCCGCTTTAATCAACGACAGGCCAACCGGCGCTGCGCTGGTGGTTTTGACAAACGTGCGACGTGTGGGCATGAGCAATCCTTATTTTTAGATGTTTTAGGCATTTAGAGCTTATCGATACTGCGTGAGGCGCTATTAATTTAATAGTAGCGTACACAGTTACCAGCTAAATATTTTCCCCGGATTCATGATGTTGAGTGGATCGAGCGCATGTTTGATCGTGCGCATGAATTGCACCGCGCCGTCTCCCGCTTCGCTTACTAGAAAATCTTGTTTGTGTAGGCCAATACCGTGCTCGCCCGAGCATGTACCGCCGAGTTTGAGGGTGCGATGCACCAAGCTGTGGTTGAGCGCTTCAGCTTTGGCGAACTCTGCCGGGTCGTTAGGATCGATCAAATAACCGAAGTGAAAATTACCATCGCCGACGTGGCCAACGAGGAAATACGGAATGCCGCTTGCATCCGCTTCGTCCACCGAATCAAGCAGCGCATCCGCCAAGCGAGAAATCGGCACACAGGTGTCGGTCGATATCGCACGGCAGCCAGGCCGGCTTTGAATGGCGGCGAAGTAGGCGTTGTGCCGCGCATTCCAAAGCTTGCTGCGAGCTTCGGGCGTGCTGGCCCATTCAAAGGCTTGGCCGCCATGGTCTGTCGCCAATTCTTGCACGGTCTCAATTTGCTCGGCCACGCCTGCGGGCGAGCCGTGAAATTCCATCATCAGCGTGGGCTGCTCACTCAAGGTGGTTTTGCTGTGCGCGTTGACCATGCGCACCGTGTTGGCGTCAATCAGCTCTACCCGCGCAATCGGCACGCCCATCTGAATAATTTGAATCGTCGTGTTCACCGCGTCGGCAATAGTGGGGAAAGAGCAGGTGGCTGCACTAATGGCCTCAGGCAGCGGATAAAGTTTGAGCGTGATCTCGGTCATCACACCCAGCGTGCCTTCGCTGCCCACCATCAGGC
>JAYSRZ010000495.1:0-1053 GCA_043720775.1 Variovorax sp.
CATTTTTCGCCGCGGCTACGATGCGCGCAAAAAGAGCGACATTTACTTTATCTACACGCTGGATGTGCGCGTGACGGATGGCGCGGCCGTGATGGCTCGCGCGAAGCGTAATGTCAAAACTGCTGCGCATATCAACCTCACGCCCGATACCGAATACAAAACTGTTGCGCATGCGCCAAGCCGTGATTTCAAGCGGCCTGTCGTAGTGGGCACGGGGCCTTGCGGATTGTTTGCAGCGCTCAATTTAGCGCAGATGGGCTTTAAGCCCATCGTGTTGGAGCGCGGGCGGATTGTGCGCGAGCGCACGAAAGACACTTGGGGGTTTTGGCGCAAGCGTGAATTGAAGACCGAGAGTAATGTGCAATTCGGGGAGGGCGGGGCGGGCACGTTTTCTGATGGCAAGTTGTGGAGCCAGGTGAAAGATCCACTGTTTCACGGGCGCAAGGTGATGCAGGAGATGGTGCGCGGCGGGGCGCCTGAGGAGATCATGTATGTGAGCAAGCCGCATGTGGGAACGTTTCGGTTGGTGAAGGTGGTGGAGTTTTTGCGGGAAGAGATTGTGCGGCTGGGGGGCGAGTTTCGCTTTTCTACGCAGTTGGTGGATTTACAGATTGAAGGCGGCGTGAACGGCCAAACAATAAAGGGGATCACGACGGAGCATCCCGAGCGCGGCGCTGAGCAGATCAGCGCGGAGCATGTAATTTTGGCGCTCGGCCATAGTGCGCGGGATACGTTTGAAATGCTGGTGGAGCGGGGCGTGTATGCCGAGGCGAAGCCGTTTAGCGTGGGTTTTCGCATTGAACATCCGCAGAGCTTGATTGATCGTGCTCGCTTTGGGCCGAATGCTGGCAATGAGCTGCTGGGCGCTGCGGATTACAAGCTGGTGCATCACGCCAGCAATGATCGGGCGGTGTATAGCTTTTGCATGTGCCCGGGTGGCACGGTGGTGGCTGCTAGCAGCGAAGCGGGGCGCGTGGTGACCAATGGCATGAGCCAGTATTCGCGCAACGAGCGCAATGCGAATGCGGGCATTGTGGTGGGCATTGAACCGAG
>JAYSRZ010000496.1:0-1052 GCA_043720775.1 Variovorax sp.
CGAATAGCTGCTTCTGGCAATCGATCCAGATGCAGAACATTGATGTGATTGCCTTTGTGCAGCACATCATGCGAGGTTGGCCGTGTTGTTGCAATGAGCATGGCGTGTTGGTTGCGCAATTCGCTTGCAAACTTGCGCAGTAGATACAAGGTGCTTGGGTCTGCCCAGTGCAAATCTTCAACCACAACCAGCATGTTGTCACGAACCAAGCAGTGCAACCAACGCAGCAGTGCGGATTGAATACGCTCCCGGACATCGTCAGGGCTGCGGCCAAGCATGTGCTCGTCGCTCAGCGTCTTAAAGCGCAACAAAGCCGCCAATGCATAAAAGTCACTCTCGTTTACTATGCCATATTCTGCAGTGAAGGCGTTAAGTTTTTGCCTTTGTATTTCGGAAGTGTCGTTGTCGTGAAAGTTTGCTTTGGTGGTGATGAAATTAATCAAAGGGTACAAGGGCGCGTCGCTGTGGTCGGGTGAGCATTGCAGCAGCGGCGCTTGCGGCAATCCTGCGCGAATGTCTTCCTGTAAACGCATTGTCAAATGCGATTTGCCTGTGCCCGCATCACCGCTCAGTAAAACAACCGAACCGCATCCGATACGTGATCGATCAAACTGCTGGTGTAAAAAACCAAGCTCTGCATCACGCCCAATCAACGGCGTTGCTTGACCCTTGAGACGTTTCGCGCGAAAGCGGCTCTGGCTTTTTTGTTCAGACAATACCTCCCAAGCGGCATGTGACTGCGAAAAGCCTTTGAGTTGTACCATCCCCAAGCTGCGAAACTCAAACAAATCGCCAACCATCATGCGGGTCGACTCTGACGCAACAATGCCACCCACGGGCGCCAAGCTTTGCATGCGAGCCGCTAAGTTTGGGGTTTCGCCCACAGCGCCTACTTCTTCTGTATTGCCAGCGCCCACCAACCGTCCAATAATCACCATGCCTGTGGCTAAACCCAAGCGAACTTGCAACTTGATGCCAGACACCAGCGGCAAGTCCTGCACGGCCACCAGCGTGTCTAGCGCTGCGCGCAAGGCACGCTCGCAGTCGGATTC
>JAYSRZ010000497.1:0-3089 GCA_043720775.1 Variovorax sp.
ATGCAGCACCATGCTGATTTGCTGGATGCCGCTTTTTGGCAAAGCCACAAAGATCGCATCAAAGCAGGGCATGTGCATGATGTGTTTCCGTATGAGCGGGAGAAGCGGTTTCGTAATGCGTGAAGCGTGGGAAATTGCCAGCTATGTGGTCACTGTGCTCGGCTTGCCTGCGGCGATTTGCATTTTCGTGTGGCAAGAAATCAAAGAGCGGGCTAATGAGGAGGAGGAGGGCTACCAACTGCTCTCTGATGCCTACAATGATTTCCTCAAAATAGTTTTAGCGCACCCTGATTTGCATTTGCGCACCAATGAGCCACTGCTCAACGCGAGTCCCGAGCAAAACGAACGCATGCTGGTGATTTTCGATATGCTCATTTCACTCTTTGAGCGCGCCTATCTGGTAGCCTACAGCGAGCGCATGACAGCTCAGCAAAAGCGCCATTGGAACAGTTGGGATGACTATATGCGTGAGTGGTGCCGACGTGAAGACTTCTGCAATGCGATGCCATTGCTGCTGCGCGGCGAAGACGCAGATTTCCAGATCTACATTCGCCGCATTGCAGAGGAAGAGCTAGGGCGCGCTTTTCAGCTGGCCTGAGATGCTCAGGTCATAGGCTCTAAGAAGCGAATCGTGCGCGGGTGTTCTTCGGTGTCTTTTTGCAGCAAGCTGCGCAGCTGTTTGTCGATCCAGTTGAATTCCTCAGGATTAATTCGCCAAGAGCTGACGGCAAGCGTGAATTTAAGCGCCTGCGCTGCGCTGTCATGTGGATCGAGCATCAAGCCTAAGGCAACTAAACGCGAGAGACGGCCTGTGAGCGCATCTCCAGGCGGTATGTCTGGCATAGCGATACCCAACATATTTTTTCCGATGCGGCCTACGGCATCGCTTTCGCGCATAGCGATGCGCACCATCCGCACGCTTTTGAGCATGATGGCTTCAGCTTGCACCGTATCAAGGCCTTTGTCTTTTGGCTCCACCAGCACATAGGCCATCGATACATCGCGCCCCGAGCGGCTGGCACGTCGCCAATCGTCGTTGGCCGCTTGCATAAAGTGAGCTTCGTTAAGAAAACCAGTGAGTGGATCGCGCTGCGCTGCGGCTTGCTCACGCACGGCTTGCGCATGGCCTTCACGGCTGAAGGCGTTGAGGCAAAACATCATAGCAACCGCTTCGATCATGATGGTGATCAAAGGCAGGCTAAATGGCATCCAAGGCAAATTGAGGAGGCCTGCGTTTTCGAGCGAAACCAGCGCGATGCTCAGAAGGTAGGGGCCATAAATCAGTAGCCAATAGCCGCTGTATCGAATCTTCTTGCGCCAAGCCAGCACTGCTGTGCTCACGATGAAGATGCATGATGAGATCACAATGCCCATAAAAACGAACACGCTGTTTGCATAATCTGCGCCGAGCGCGATATGCATGATGTAGCCCAAGCATGCAGCAATTAATATTCTGGTGAGCCAAGTGTGATACGAGCCGATGCGTTGGCCAAACATGGCGTTGACAAATTGCAAATTGAATGCAAAGGCAGACAGCTGCATGTAAACCAATATATCGCTGGCGAATTTGCCTGCTAATGGCCAGAGCAGGTATTGCCCCAAGCCAGAATACGCCATGGCCGTGGCCATGGTGAAAAACAAATAGCCTGCATACCAGAGATACGTCCGGTCTCGATAGCTGATCGTCATTTGAAGGCAAATCAGGGTGAGGACGCCAAACAAACCTACCACGATGCCCATCAAGAGAATTTGTTGGGTATCTTGCGCGGTTGCAGCATCAGGGCGCACGATATAAGGCGAAATCTGAGACGGCATAAGGTGCATCACGCGGATGTAAACATTTCGCGGGCCAGTGTCCTGGGCAAGCAACGGAAATCTTGGATGCAGCGAATGGAGTGGCCATTGCGTATGCGGCACATGATCGCCAGCCGCTGCCATTTGCCACAGGCCGCTTGCATCTTTTTGATAAACCTCAAAACGATCCACGACAACTGTGGGGAATTCCAAATGCCACTGCGATGCGGCTGCTTGGCTGGCATCGACTTGCAGACGAAGCCAAAGTGGCTTGTTGCTTGATATGAAATGCGTGGCCTGCGCGTCAAACGGTTTGAATCGCTCGGGCGGCAGAGTCGCCACGTCTTGGATCGTGTGCGTCGCATCCAATCCTACGGCTACATCGAGCGGTAGGGCTTGATGACTTTGCGGCGCGGCCGTGGCGCCCGGGCGCAGTATCGCAGTTTGAGCCGATGCAAAGCCGCCACTTGCGCACAGCAGCACGCTAAACCAAGCGCATCGAAGCCATCCAGTCATTTCAAGTCTGCTCGGGGGTACGCGTTTGACGGTGGCCGTGTTTGGTCAGAATTTCGACGTAAATGCTTGCGCCACCTGCTTGTGCAACGGCATCCACCAAGCCATTGAGCTCTGCCACATGCGCAATCGCTGATTCAGGCTCAGTCGCCCCTACGCGGCAATCAAAATCCCAAAAATCCACGCCTTTTGGAGGCACCCGGCCTCGCTCGCGCTTGATGTATTTACGGATGTCGTTTTTGATGGCATCCAAGAGGCGATCCGGGTGCTTGCCTTCTTGGGTGAGCGGATAGGTTTTTTTCATGCATTTCTCAAGTTATCAGCGATGATACGGCCATATGATGACAACACCTTTGATATGAGCACCCAATTACAGCCGCCCAACGCGGAAGAGATCGCCATACTGCCGCTTTTTGAGCGGCTAGGCATGCACCGCATCACGCTCGTGAGTACGGGCGCGCAGGCGCAGCAAGCAGCCGTTCAATTGCAAGGCGCATCTGCATGGGGTTTTGATACGGAATCCAAACCCACCTTTCGCGTAGGCGAAGTCTCTACTGGCCCGCATGTGTTGCAGCTGGCCACGCTGGATCATGCTTGGGTGTTTCAGCTGCATGATGCAGATTGCCGCGCTGTGGCATCTGATTTGCTCGCTGCACCGGGCATTGCAAAAGCAGGCTTTGGCTTAGGCGATGATAAAAAGCGCATTCGCAGCAAATTAGGCATTGAGCCGCAAGGCATTGTGGAGATCAACACCATTTTTCGTGATCTCGGCTATCGAAAAG
>JAYSRZ010000498.1:0-1048 GCA_043720775.1 Variovorax sp.
ACCGGAAGTTTGTCCTCCTCCTTCGAGCGCTAGCCAAATTCCATAGCAAAATAGCTGAATGACATCCCTTCATTCAGCCCAGCCCAATTCAAAACTCGCCGGCCACCTTCTCGTTGAATGCTTGATCGCGCAAGGCGTCCGTCATGCATTTGGTGTGCCCGGGGAAAGTTATCTCGCTGTGCTGGATGGCTTTGCCGAGCATCCTGACGAGATTAAATTCATCACCTGCCGCCACGAAGGCGGAGCGGCATTTATGGCCGAAGCTGCGGGCAAGCTTGACGGCAGGCCGGGCATTTTCCTTGTGACGCGCGGGCCGGGCGCGACCAATGCCTCCATTGGGCTGCATACCGCTTTTCAAGATTCCACGCCGATGATTTTGCTCGTGGGCGAGGTGGGCAGCGATATGCGGGATCGTGAAGCGTTTCAGGAGATGGATTTCTTTGGGTTTTTTAAACCGATTTGCAAACGTGTGGAGCGGATTGATGATGCCAGCCGCATCCCGGAATACATCGCGCGAGCCTTTGCTACCGCGATGAATGGGCGGCCTGGCCCGGTGGTGTTGATCTTGCCGGAAGACATGTTGATTGAAAAAGTCTCTGCGCAACCTTTGCCGCGAGTTGAGCCCGTACAAGCTTGGAGTGACCCGGGAGCATTACGTAGCTTGCGTGAGAAGCTCCTGAAAAGTAAGCGGCCTATTGTGATTGCAGGGGGCGGCGGTTGGACGGTGCAGGCCGCGCAGGCGCTGCAACGCTTTGCTGAGAACTGGCAGCTTCCCGTTTGCAACGCCTTCAGATTTCAAGACACGTTTGACAACCATCATCCGCTCTACGCAGGCGATGTGGGTATCGGCATCAATCCTGCTCTGGCCAAGCGCGTGCAGGAGAGCGACTTGGTGATTGCCATCGGGCCAAGGTTGGGCGAGATGACGACGGGTGGCTATATGCTACTGCGAGCGCCGCGCCCGAAGCAAAAGCTCGTGCATATTCATTCCAGTGCTGAAGAATTGAACCGCGTGTATCAAGCAGACCTTGCGATCTGCGCCACGATG
>JAYSRZ010000499.1:0-1048 GCA_043720775.1 Variovorax sp.
TTCGCCGGCGTTTGCTGAGCTTGAGGCGCGATCTCGCCGCCCCCTCCAATGACGCCAAGCACGGTCATCGGATTGATACCAAATATCCAGCCAGCAACGAGCGCGATCACGATCGTGCCCAAGCCCATGCCGCGTCCGCCGCCTAAGCGAAAGCCGCCCCCACCACTACTGCCCGTTTGGTCGCGGCGGTCTTCTACGTTGTCTGATTGGCGATTGCCTTCCCATTTCATGGCTTTAGCTCCTGATGATGAATACCATCATCGTACACCGACGCGCACGCTGTGCAAACCGATTACTCTTGAAACAATGCAAACACGCGCATCGCACACTCGCGCAAGGCGGCATACGTGCTTGTATGCGCTAGCGCAAGCTGCTCGAAAGCATACGCCGCATCGGTTTGCATGCGGCGTGTATCAATGGCTAAGCCATCATGCGCCATGAGCTGAGAAAATTTGGAAAGCAGCGCGAGAGCGCTGGCGTAGCCCAGCTCGGTAGGCATCAAGCTAGCGCTAACGCCTAAAGCTTGTGTGTTGGCTATCAAAGGTTTGCGGATCGCTGCAATCATCGCTGTCTCCTGTGGGATTTCCTGTGGGATCTATCGGTGGTGTCAATCGTGGCTGCTTACTCTTTTGGAGCATGCAGGCCACGCCTGCGCCTATCTATAACGCCAAGTGTGATTCAATGGAGGACATGCATTTAGAAAGAACTGTCAAAGCGCGTGTGACAAATTCACGCAAACTTCTCCGTACGCTTTTGCTGACGGGCTTCGAGCCCTTTGGCGACGATCCGGGAGCCTTGCTGCTCAACCCAAGTGCAGCGATTGCGAACGCGCTGCATGGCCAGCACTTCGGTGACTGGCGCATCGCAGGCCATGTGTTGCCTTGCGAATATGGCCGCTCTGCGCGCGTGCTCCAAACGCTGATGCGCGAATACGCGCCAAGCGCTGTCATATGCCTCGGCCAAGCAGGTGGAAGAAGCGCCATCAGCATTGAGCGCATTGCCATCAACTGGGATGAAGCTGATTTGGCAGACAACGCAGGCATCAAAC
>JAYSRZ010000500.1:0-1048 GCA_043720775.1 Variovorax sp.
AGCGCCGCTTTAAGCTATATAATCCAAGGCTTTGCTAGCAAACCCGCGCCCGGCCTGATCCTGATCAGATCACTCAACGGCGCATTATTTTTGGATCAATTTCAACGATGACCACCATCCGTGTAAAAGACAACGAGCCCTTTGACGTAGCTTTGCGCCGTTTCAAGCGCACCATCGAAAAGCTCGGTCTGCTGACCGACCTGCGCGCACGCGAGTTTTACGAGAAGCCAACCGCCGAGCGGAAGCGCAAGAAGGCGGCTGCCGTCAAGCGTAACTACAAGCGTATTCGCTCGATGCAATTGCCGAAGAAGCTGTACTGATCATTTCCAGGTACTGCCTTACGACAAGTTTGGCAAATTTAAAGCCCGCACGAGGACGCTCCGGCGGGCTTTTTGCATTTTTTGACGCTCGTTTTGTTTGGGTGCGGACTTCCGAACGCAGAGGTCGCAAAGGTTTCGCAGAACGACGCAAAAGTAAGAAAAATACAATTGCATTTTTTTTCTGAGCTCTCTGCGTAACTTTGGTTTGCCTTCTGCGTCCGGTAGTCCGTGTTTTTCTCCTTACCTTTCACCGAAAGACTCCCATGTCCCTTAAAGACCAGATCACCGAAGACATGAAAAATGCCATGCGCGCCAAAGACAGTGAGCGCCTGGGCACGATTCGCCTGCTACTGGCTGCCATCAAGCAAAAGGAGGTCGACGAGCGCATCGTGGTGGACGATGTGGCCGTGGTCGCCATCGTCGACAAGCTGATCAAGCAGCGCAAGGATTCGATTGAAGCCTTCCAAAAAGCCGAGCGCAAAGATCTGGCTGACAAGGAAGCGGCAGAGCAGGTTGTGCTGCAAGCCTACCTGCCAGCGCGCATGAGTGCTGACGAGGTCACCACTGCGGTGAAAGCCATCGTGGCCGAGCTGGGCGAAGCATCTGGCGGAAAACCAGGCCCCGGCGACATGGGAAAAGTGATGGGCGCCGTCAAAGCGCAACTGGCCGGCAAAGCTGACATGGGCCAGGTGTCAGCAGCCGTGAAGGCAGCACTGGCAGGCTGACCC
>JAYSRZ010000501.1:0-8761 GCA_043720775.1 Variovorax sp.
GCGAGATTGAGCAACTGATAGCGTTTGCTGTCAAAGAATTCGGCATGGTCGATATCTTGGTTAACAACGCCGGCATCCAGCACGTGAGCCCCGTGGAGAATTTCCCCGTAGAAAAATGGGACGCTATTCTGGCCATCAATTTATCGAGCGCCTTCCACACCACCCGCCTCGCCTTGCCCGGCATGCGCGCAGCAAACTGGGGACGCATCATCAACATCGCCTCCGCGCATGGATTAGTGGCCAGCAAAGACAAATCCGCCTACGTCGCCGCTAAACACGGCCTCGTGGGTTTTACCAAATCCATCGCCCTAGAAACAGCCACCACCGGCATCACAGTCAACGCCATCTGCCCCGGCTGGGTGCTCACGCCCTTGGTGCAAAAGCAAATCGATGATCGCGCAGCCAGAGAAGGCATCAGCGTCGATCAAGCGAGCAAAGATTTGCTCAGCGAAAAACAGCCCAGCCTTCAATTCACCATGCCAAAGCAGCTCGGCGAACTCGCCGTCTTCCTGTGCAGCGACGCGGCTGCTAATGTGCGCGGGCAGGCTTGGGCAGTGGATGGCGGCTGGACGGCGCAGTAATCACTATTAATTCAATAGCATTTCACGCAGTATTTACGCCGGTAAGAGCACTAAAACACTTAAAAATCAGGTATCTTTACTGATCTTGATCGAAGGAAACTTCGATGAAAAATCTTTGGCCTTTGCAGCAATCTTGATGGCTACTTGGCGCGCGACGGCTTTGTAAATGCCAGCAATCTCGCCATCGGGATCGGTCACCATCGTGGGCCGGCCGCTGTCGGCGTTCACGCGGATGCTCATGTTGAGCGGCAATGCGCCGAGGTAATCAATGCTCTTCTCTGCCGCGTAGCGTTTGCCGCCGTCTTCGCCGAAGATGTGTTCGGTGTGGCCGCATTTTTCGCAGACGTGGACAGACATGTTCTCCACCACGCCCAAAATCGGCACGCCGACTTTCTCAAACATCGCCACGCCTTTTTTTGCATCGAGCAAGGCAATGTCTTGCGGGGTGGTGACGATCACTGCGCCCGTCATGGGCACGCGCTGCGAGAGGGTGAGCTGGATATCGCCTGTGCCTGGTGGCATATCGACGATGAGGTAATCTAAGTCTTTCCAATTCGTCTGGCGAATCAATTGCTCCAGCGCCTGCGTGGCCATGGGGCCGCGCCAAATCATCGCTTCGTCTTGATTGACGAGGAAGCCGATGCTCATCACTTGCACGCCATAGTTTTCCATCGGCTCCATCGTCTTGCCGTCTTCGCTCTCGGGGCGGCCTTCAATGCCCATCATCATCGGCTGGCTCGGGCCATAAATATCCGCATCCAAAATGCCCACGCGCGCGCCTTCGGCTGCAAGCGCGAGCGCGAGATTCACCGTGGTGGTGCTCTTGCCAACGCCACCTTTGCCCGAAGCTACCGCCACGATGTTTTTCACAGTCGGCATCAGCGCCACGCCGCGCTGCGCTGCATGCGCCACAATTTTCATCGTGACGTTGCAAGAGACGTTATCCACCCCCGCCACGCCTTTAGCAGCAGCGATCAGTGCCTTGCGAAACGCCGGAATCTGGCTTTTGGCCGGATAGCCCAGCTCTACATCAAAGGCCACATCGCCCTCTGAAACAGTTAAATTTTTGATGCATTTGCTGCTTACAAAATCTTTGCCCGTGTTGCTGTCAATCACGCTTTTGAGCGCGTCAAGAATCTGTTCGTTGGTGGCCATGAAATTTACTTAATCAAGAATGAGTTGGATGGAATACGGTTGAGTGTACCGAAGCCCCATAAAATCAGGGATTACCCCGCAAAAATTCGCAAATTAAGCCATGTCAGTTCCACGTCAACTCTTTGTCACCACCGCCTTGCCTTATGCCAACGGCAAATTCCACATCGGCCACATCATGGAATACATCCAGGCCGATATTTGGGTGCGTTTTCAGAGGATGCAGGGGCATAAGGTGAACTTTGTGGGTGCAGACGACACCCATGGCGCGCCGATCATGATCGCGGCAGAAAAGGCTGGCAAAACGCCCGAGCAATTTGTCGCCGATATTGCCGCTGGCCGCAAAGAATATCTCGATGGGTTTCACATCAGCTTTGACAACTGGCACAGCACCCATTCGCCAGAAAACACCGAGCTAGCCCGCCAGATTTACCGCGACCTGCGTGATCGCGCCGATGGCTCGCTGATTGAGGTGCGCACGATTGAGCAATTCTTCGATCCTGAAAAGAATATGTTCTTGCCAGATCGCTACATTAAAGGCGAATGCCCCAAATGCCATGCGAAAGATCAATACGGCGACAACTGCGAAAACTGCGGCGCGGTCTATGCGCCCACTGATTTGATCAACCCTTACTCCGCCCTTTCTGGCGCGAAGCCCGAGCTGAAAAACTCAGAGCATTTTTTCTTCAAACTCTCTGACCCACGTTGTGTTGAGTTTCTGGAGAACTGGACGCAAGGACGAGATGACAACGGCAAGCCGAGGCTCCAACCTGATGTAGCCAACAAAATCAAAGAATGGTTCAGCGTTCGCACCAACCCCGATGGCACGAAGAGCGAAGGCTTAGGCGATTGGGATATCAGCCGCGATGCGCCCTATTTCGGCATTGAAATCCCCGATGCGCCCGGCAAGTATTTCTATGTGTGGCTCGACGCGCCCGTAGGCTACCTCGCCTCGCTCAAAAACTGGTTTGACAAAGGTGGCCCCAAAGCCAAACATGGCGACACGCGCAGCTTCGATGAATACATGGCCGCGCCCGACACCGAGCAATACCATTTCATCGGCAAAGATATCGTGACTTTCCACACTTTGTTCTGGCCAGCGATGTTGAAATTCAGCGGACGCAAAACGCCGAATAACGTCTTCGTTCACGGCTTCCTCACGGTGAACAACGGCGAGAAAATGAGCAAGAGCCGTGGCACAGGGCTTGATCCTTTGAAATATCTTTCGCTCGGCATGAACGCAGAGTGGCTGCGCTACTACCTCGCTGCGAAGCTCACGGCGAAGAACGAAGACATTGATTTCAACGCAGAAGATTTCATGTTGCGGGTGAATAGTGATTTGATAGGTAAATATGTGAATATTGCGAGCCGCGCTGCCAAGTTTTTACCGAACAGCGCATTGACTCCCTACACACAAAATGCTGCGATCAACACCAGCGAAATTTTGCAGTCGGTACAGACTTGCTACGAAAGCCGCGAGTATGGCAAAGCAGCTCGCGAAATCATGGCGTTTGCCGATGGCGTGAACTCACGCTTTGACGCGGCTGCACCTTGGAAGCTCGTGAAAGAAGGCAAAGCAGATGTGGCGGCATCCGTTTGCTCAGAGGCTGTGCAACTCTTCCGCGTGATGACGGCTTGCCTTAAACCCATCATGCCTAAAGTGGCGCTTGAAGTAGAAAAATTTCTGCAATGCGAGCCACTGACGTTTGAAAACGCTGCAAAGCCTCTGCCCGTCGGCCACAAGGTAGGTAACTACGAACACCTCATGCAGCGCGTCACCAAAGAGCAGCTTGAAGCGCTTTTTGAGCCACCTGCCGGTATAGAATCTGCGCAGAGCGCTACTGAAAATGTAGCATCTGCTTTGCCCGGAGGCGAAGCCATTGCCGAAACCATCACGATTGATGACTTCGCCAAAATTGATCTGCGCATCGCCAAAATCATCAACTGCGAATCCGTGGAAGGCTCCACCAAGCTGCTGCGCCTCACGCTCGATGTGGGCGAAGGCAAAACGCGTAACGTCTTTTCGGGTGTCGCCAGCATGTACAAGCCCGAGCAGCTCGTGGGCAAGCTCACGGTGATGGTGGCCAATCTTGCGCCGCGTAAGATGAAATTCGGCGTGTCCGAGGGCATGGTGTTAGCCGGCTCGCACAAGGAAGAGAAAACCAACCCCGGCATTTACATCCTAGAGCCCTTCGCAGGAGCGCAACCCGGTATGCGCGTGCGTTGAGTTTGACTGCGCTCAGGTGTAATATTCCTTCATGAGTACAGTCATTGATTCCCCAACTGAGGCCTTGAGCCCCAACAAATCCGCCTACCGCAACTACGTCGCCCCGCAGGTGAGCGAGGCGCAGCAGCGAGTGCGCGAGTTTTATCGGCTCAATCACACATATCAGACGTATGAATTCGTCAAAGCGAAGAAGACAGAATTTTTAAGCTTCGCGCGCCAGAAGATGAATCCTTGGGAAGCGCTGGATTACCTCAATACCTTGGTGGACGATTCAGATCCCGACACAGCGCTGCCGCAGATTGACCACTTAGTGCAAACGGCTGAAGCCATGCGCGCCGATGGTCAGCCTGATTGGATGGTGCTCACCGGCTTTGTGCATGATTTGGGCAAGGTGCTCTGCCTCTTCGGCGAGCCGCAATGGGCTGTAGTAGGCGATACCTTTCCCACGGGCTGCGCGTATTCACCGAAGATTGTTTACAGCGAATTCTTCTCTCTCAATGAAGACTTGAGCAAGCCCGAGCTACAAACCAAACACGGTATCTATGCGCCCAATTGCGGGCTAGACGCTGTGCAGATGAGCTGGGGGCATGATGAATACCTTTATCAGCTGCTGCGCGATCATTTGCCACTAGAAGCGCTCTACATGATCCGCTATCACAGCTTCTACAGTTGGCATAAAGAGGGGCAATACGATCATCTGTGCAACGCGCAGGATCGTGCCATGCTGCCGTGGGTGCAGCGCTTCAATCCCTACGATTTGTATTCAAAGAATCCGAATCGCCCGGTGCTTGCCGATGTGAAGCCATATTACGAAGACTTGATGGCGAAATACTTGCCCGCTCAGCTACGATTTTAGACTCAATTGCAGTTTTGATACTGCAATTGCGCTGCAAGCAGAATTAGCGGTTGCTCATGCCGTTTTTAGGATCTTCAGGATCAAGGCCTGTTTCCGTGCGCAGCACTTTCATATTGCTATCCATCACAACGCTGAAAATCATCGACGTGTTGTTTTGATCGGCCAGATAGCGCCAGTTGTAATACGTCTCACGCTTGAGCTCATAAGGCACCACTTTGCCCGGCTTGCCCAACAGCTTGCGCACCTCTTCCATCATCATGCCCGGCTGCACTTTGGCAAAATTCGCAGGCGTGAGCACTTGGCGCAGGGCGCTCATCTGGCCGTCTGTGCCAATCGTGATCATGTAATTGCGGTGGCCAGCGGGTTGGCGGTTGTATTCAAAAATACGCGCACCACCTTCGCCTTCCCAAATCCGTTCAGGCTCGCCAAATTTCATACGCACATCCGCCTCCGTGGCCACGCCCTCTTCCAGCTCAATGATGCGCTGCTGATCGCAGCCCACAAGAGCCAGAAAACTCGCCAAAACGCCCATGAAAAGTGCCTTTTTGAATACGTTTTGAAATGCCATGAATATCATGTTGACCCCCGGTAAAATGTAAATACTAACCAAAACAGTGTAATCCGATGCCTTCCCTCAAATCCATGCTCGCCAATTTGTTTCTAAAAAACGGCGATTACCGCTCAGACGCCACAAATTTTATTGCGGACATCAAACGCGCCCGCCCAGAATTGGATGCCGAGCAACGCGCTGGCCGCGCCCTGCTCTGGGATAAAAACGTCGATCGCAGCCAATTGGCTGATGCGACTGAGGCGAACGTCAAGCGTGGCGCTTACGTGTATGGCACGCAGCCGCCGCAGTAATCTTCTGCCTCGTCTTTCGTGAGCGAACCTTTGGATACCCTCTCTCCTGCGGCTGTGGCTTCTGTCACACCTGCCAACGCGGCTTTAGCCGAGCAGCAGGCCATACTGATGGCAGCAGGCCATGCGCCTGAGATCAGCAATCCAGCAGGAATCGTCGTGGACAACGTTGCACTGGCTAGGCTCTATGGCGAGCCGCTTTTCAAAATGCCGCAAGATTTATACATCCCGCCCGATGCGCTGGAAGTATTTCTTGAAGCCTTTGAAGGCCCATTGGATTTGTTGTTGTACCTCATCCGCAAGCAGAATTTTAATATTCTTGATATCCCGATGGCGGGCGTGACGCGACAATATCTCACGTATGTGGATGAGATACGCCATCGCAATTTAGAGCTGGCTGCTGAATATTTGCTCATGGCTGCGATGCTGATTGAGATCAAATCGCGCATGCTTTTACCGCCGAAAAAATCGCAAGATGGCAAAGAGCCTGAAGACCCACGCGCCGAGTTGGTGCGCCGCTTGCTCGAATATGAGCGCATGAAGCTGGCCGCTCACAAGATCAATAATCTGCCTACATTTGGCCGAGACTATCTGCGCGCCCAAGTGATCATTGAGCAATCTCTCGTGCCGCGTTTTCCCGATGTCCATGTATTAGATTTACAGGAAGCTTGGCGAGACATTCTGAAGCGAGCCAAGCTGATTCAGCATCACATCATCTCTAGAGCTGAGCTCTCGGTGCGCGAGCATATGAGCATGGTTTTAAAGCGCTTGCAAGGCCGCAAGTTTGTGGAGTTTGAAGAGCTGTTTGACCCAAGCCAAGGCACACAAGTGTTGGTGGTCACGTTTATTGCGATGCTTGAACTGGGCAAAGAAACGTTGATCGAAATCACGCAAGCTGAGGCGTATGCGCCGATTTATGTGCGGTTGGCTTACACACCCGCGAGTTGAAATACTACGTTTTTGATAGCGCTTTGCGCAGTATTTACACCGCAAATGAGCGATTCTTATCGTATTTTCTATTGCGGTCAACAGAATAACTAAAAGTGCGTTATCTTCGCATTTCCTGCAATCTAAGCTCATATCCATGACTACTTCAGACTCACAAACTACCGCAACAGCTGTTTACGGCGCTGGCAAACAAAGCATCGCCGCGCAGCGCAAGCCGATCAGCCTGCCGCGCTTGGCTGAGATGCGCACTCGCGGCGAGAAGATCACCATGCTCACGGCTTATGACGCGACCTTTGCCAGCGTCATGGATGCAGCGGGCGTCGATTGCATCTTAGTGGGCGATTCGCTGGGCATGGTCTGCCAAGGCTTATC
This sequence comes from Variovorax sp., assembly GCA_043720775.1. Lineage (GTDB taxonomy): Bacteria > Pseudomonadota > Gammaproteobacteria > Burkholderiales > Burkholderiaceae_C > JANMDU01. Next base: position 6,995 of record JAYSRZ010000501.1, read on the forward strand.
CAGCACGGTGGGCGTGAGCTTGGAGACGATGCGCTATCACGTGGAGAGCGTGTTTCGCGGCTTGCAGCGGAGCAATGGCACGACGTGGCTGGTTGGCGATCTTCCCTTTGGCAGCTATCACGAGAGCAAGGAGCAAGCCTTGCGCAGCGCGAGCGTGCTCATGCAAGCGGGTGCGCACATGGTCAAGCTCGAAGGCGGTGGGTGGACGGCGGAGATCGTGCGTTTCCTCGTGGAGCGCGGCATCCCGGTCTGCGCGCATCTTGGCCTCACGCCGCAAACCGTGCATGCGCTCGGCGGCTATCGCGTGCAGGGCAAAGGCGATGAAGCAGCAGTGCTCCGCCGCCATGCGCATGAGCTGCAAGATGCTGGCGCGCAAATGCTCGTGCTAGAAATGGTGCCCGAGCCACTTGCTACCTCGCTCACCGAAGAGCTCAAAACCTGCCACACGATTGGCATCGGCGCAGGCAAGGGCTGCGCAGGGCAAGTGCTGGTGTTGCATGACATGCTGGGCATCAATCTTGGGCGTATGCCAAAGTTCGTACACAACTTTTTGGCCGAGACGCAAGGCGATGTGAAGCAGGCATTTTCCAACTACGTCAACGCTGTGAAGAGCGGTGCGTTTCCAGATAACGCCAAGCACGCTTGGTAGTTCGTGAGTCTGTGGAGTGGGAGAAAAGTGAAAATTTGCAAAACGATTGACGAGTTGCGCAGCGCGCTCAATGGTAAAAAATCAGCCTTCGTGCCCACGATGGGCAATTTGCATAGCGGCCATATTGCGCTGATGAATTTAGCTACTGAGCAAAAGCGCGAAGGCAAAGCAAACGCAGCCGTGGCCAGCATCTTCGTGAATCGCCTGCAATTCCTCCCCCATGAAGACTTTGACAGCTACCCGCGCACGTTTGAAAATGATTGCGCTATGTTGGAGGCCGCAGGATGCGACGTGCTATTCGCACCGCTAGAAAAAAATATGTATCCCGAGCTACAAGGCTACAAAGTGCATCCGCCTGCAGGCTTGGCCGATATCCTAGAAGGCCACTTCCGCCCCGGCTTCTTCATCGGCGTGAGCACCGTGGTGATGAAGCTCTTTCAAATCGTGCAGCCCAGCATCGCGATCTTTGGCAAAAAAGATTATCAGCAGCTCATGGTGATCCGGCATATGGTACGGCAGATGGCGATGCCCATTGAAATCATCGGGTATGAGACCGAGCGCGCTGCAAGCGGCCTGGCTCTGAGCTCGCGCAATGGCTATTTAAGCGAAGCTGAGCGCGCTGAGGCTGTGCAACTGTCTCTCGCTTTGAAGGCTTTGATTGCAGCGCATGCAGCGAACTATTCAGATATCGCCGCACTAGAAGCCAAAGCAATCGCCGCGCTCACAGCACGCGGCTGGCAGCCAAACTACCTCACCCTGCGCCGCCGCTCTGATCTGCAAGCACCCACTGCGCAAGATGCATCAGGCAGCTTAGTCGCGCTAGGCGCAGCGCGTTTGGGCAAGACGCGTTTGATTGACAATATTGAGTGCTAGTTTTCAAGCATTTTGAGCATATCGCCGGCGTATTTACTGCGTGAAGTGCTACTAAATCAGGAGTAATAGAGGATACTGGGCTATAGCGAAAACTTGGGTCAGATCACAATTAATTCCGTGCTTAGTTCGCATCAGCAAAAAACTTGTCGAATTATTTGTGCTCTTGTATCTTCGATCCCATGACAAATCCATCAACCTTTGGCATAGTCAAACCTGTCATTCACTCTGGCCGGTGCAGGCGCGTA
>JAYSRZ010000502.1:0-8756 GCA_043720775.1 Variovorax sp.
TGCGGCTGATGAAGAAGAAGGAGCGCGTGATGACGGTGATGATCGCCAGGCCGACGATCACGGCGAGCGTCCAAAGATCTGTTTCGCCGCTCATGATGTCTTCTCAGTAGCAGGGCGCAGGCGCTCTAAGCTCATGCATAGGACGACTGCTACAGCAATCGCTACCAAGATGTTCAGCCGCAGCGGCAGCGCAAAAGCCACCACGCCTGCTGCGCCAGCTATTGCCGCGCTCACGATGCGCAGCTTGCTTGAAGCCAGTGAGCAAGCAATCCCCACGAGCGCGAGGATGCCCGCAAAGCCTAAGCCCCAAGATTGCGGAATGGCATTGGCGAGCAACACGCCTGCTGCGCTGGGCAGCATCCATGAGAGCCAATTAACCAAGCTGTTGCCCAGCAGATAGGCTTGCTGGGCTTCGCGTTGTGCCGCTGCTGTTTTTGATAAGTTTTCGGCATTTGAGCCCGTAGAATCTGCGTGAGGTGCTACTGAATTGATAGTATTGACTGAATCCATCACAGGATGCGGATGCCGCTTGGTGAACAGCACATACGTCAAATCCGCTGTGAGATAACCGCCCAACAATCTGCGCCACAGCGGCATGTGCATCATGTAAGGCCGCAGATGCAAGCTGAAAACAGCAAAGCGCAGATTGACGCAAAAGGCCGTGGCCAAAATCACCCACACAGGCGCGCCGGCAATGATCAGCGGCATGGCGGCCAGCTGCGAGCTGCCGGCAAACACCAGCATCGCCATCGCCAAACTCTCAACCAGTGAGAGGCCCGATTTCATCATCGCTACACCCGTCATCAAGCCCCAAGCCGCAATGCCCGGCGCCACGCTAGCCATGTCGCGTGCGCCGATGAGGAATTCAGGATGTTGCCAAAAGTGATTTTTTGACTTGGACGATGCGCTCAAACCAATTCGCTTTCGAATCGATCGCCCACTTGCAGCGCGTTGCCGCGCAAGAAGTCTGCGGCGTGCAAGCGCTTGCCGCCAGCGCGTTGCAATTCAGTGATGCGCAATATCGAGCCTTGCCCGCATTGCACGTCGACGCCGTGTTCGTTTGTTAACAAAATAGTGCCTTCGTGCACGCCGATACTGCGTGAAGCGCTACTATTTTGATAGTGACCATCGCTCATCACTTGCGCCGCACACAGCTTGATCACCTCGCCGCGCAACACGGCCGAACTTCCCGGCGAGGCCGCAAACGCTCGGATGCGCCGCTCAATCTGCGCAGCGCTCTGCGTCCAATCGATGGCGCTCTCGGTCTTGTCAATTTTGTGAGCGTAGGTGATGCCGAGCTCTGGTTGCTTGGTGGGAATCAGCGCATGGCGAGCAGTCAGCTCAAGCGCTTGCACAATCATTTGCCCGCCCAGTTCAGCGAGCTTGTCATGCAATTGCGGCGTAGTGTCTTGCTTGAAAATAGCAATTTTTTCAACCAACAACATATCGCCCGTATCCAGCCCCGCATCCATCTGCATGATGGTGATGCCTGTCTCTGCGTCTCCGGCTTCAATCGCGCGATGAATGGGCGCTGCGCCTCGCCAGCGCGGCAAGAGGCTTGCATGAATATTGAGGCAACCCAAGCGCGGCGTATTGAGTACCCATTGCGGCAAGATGAGGCCATACGCAGCCACGATCATCACGTCAGCGCCGGCTGCATCCATCTGAGATTTAGCCGCTAACGCATCTTCGGGGAATTTTCCATCCAACCGCAAGCTGCGCGGCTGCGCAACGGTGATGCTGTGATCCAACGCAAACTGCTTTACCGCTGAGGCTTGCAATTTCAAGCCCCGCCCTGCAGGCCGATCAGGCTGCGTGAGCACGAGAGCAATCTCGTGGCCAGCCGCGTGCAAAGCAACGAGTGCCAAGCGCGCAAACTCGGGCGTGCCCGCAAAAATAACTTTCATCGGTGCGGCTCTCTAACGTGAAGTAGCCGCTTCTTTTTCCAACTTGGCCATCTTGCCTTTGATGCGCGTGCGTTTGAGCGGTGAGAGGTATTCCACAAACACCTTGCCTTGCAGGTGATCCATCTCATGCTGAATGCACACAGAGAGCAAGCCATCGGCCTCAATCTCGCGCGAGATGCCTTTTTCGTCGAAAGCGCGGATGCGCACCGAGGTGCTGCGCTCCACGCCGTCGTAGATGCCTGGCACGGACAAGCAGCCCTCATCGCCTTTGATTTTCTCAGGACTGGCCCACAGGATTTCAGGATTGATCAATACAAGCGGAGCGTTATGCTCCTCGCTCACATCAATGACAATCAAGCACTCATGCACATCCACTTGCGTGGCCGCTAAGCCGATGCCCTGCGCGTCATACATCGTGGCCTGCATGTCGGCGATCAACTGCTTGATCACAATACTGATGCCATCACCCAAAGCCACAGGCCTCGCAACTGTGTTCAGGCGCGGATTGGGATAAGTCAAAATAGGAAGAATTTGGGCGCTTGTCATCAATCGAACTCAAAAAAAAGCAGGTCGCTCAGCGGGTTGCTGTGCAGGCCAAAGCTGTAAATGATGTATTTTCGCAATAATTCGGGCCATCTGCCGCGATTGAAAATACAAAAATCGCAAGAAATCTTGCCAAATCAATAGGTTAAGATCAAAATCGATAGTAATTTCTAGTTTCAACTTGGTGGAAAAACACGCATGAAGCCCCACAACCAGCAACGTATTTTGGCACTAAGCCTCATTTTGGCAGGCGCAAGCTTCTCATTCAGCACAGCCACAGCACAAAACATCACCACACCAGCACAAAAAGCCACAGCTCAGCGCGTGGCTCAAGCCGGTGTGGCGCTCGATGAGCTTTCGCCGAATGCACCCGACAACTACACCGTCAAGAGCGGCGACACGCTCTGGGCGATTTCTGGTTTGTATCTCAAGCAACCGTGGCGCTGGCCCGAGCTGTGGGGCATGAATCTGACCGAGATTCGCAATCCGCATTTGATCTATCCTGGCCAGCAGCTGTTCCTCGATAAGAGCTCAGGCCGCGCGATGCTGCGCGCGCGCGCCGGCGCAGGTGGTTTGCAAACCATCAAAGTCTCCCCGCGCACGCGCTCTGGCTCTTTGGCCGATGCCGCTATTCCAACCCTGGCCTCTAATTTGATTGAGCCTTTCCTCGCTGAGCCCTTACTGGTGGATGAAGCGACCCACAACAACGCACCTCGCCTTGTGAGCTCAGAAAATGAGCGCGTGTTGTTTGCCAAAGGCGATCGCGTGTATGCGCGCGCTGTGCTGCCGCAAGATCTGGCCACCGAGCGCAACTCGCCTTCGCAGTATCGCGTGTACCGCAATGCCGTCCCCTTGAAAGACCCCACCACAGGCCTCGTCTTGGCCTATGAGGCGCAGTATTTGGGCTCGGCTGAATTGATACGCGGGCAAAGCTTGCGCCAGGTGACAGGCAAAGATGGCAAGCCACTGCAAGAAATCGTTCCGGCAACGTTTGACATCGTGGCCAACAAAGAAGAAATGCGCGCCGGTGATCGCCTAATTCCCGAGCCCAAGCGTGAATTTGCAACCTACACGCCTCGCGCCCCTAGCAAAGAAATCGATGGTGTGCGCGTCATGTCCATTTACGGCTTAGGCGTCGCTCGCGCTGGGCAAAACACCGTGATCAGCCTCAACAAAGGCGCAGCCGATGGCTTAGAAGTGGGTCACGTGTTGGCCATTAACAAAGACGGTCGCACTGTGACAGACAGCACCATATCGCCACGCCAAGAGCTCAAGCTGCCCGATGAGCGCAACGGCCTAGCGATGGTCTTCCGCACGTTTGACAAAGTCTCTTACGCCTTGATTTTGCAAATCAACGATGGCGTGAAGGTCGGCGATCGTTTGATCAATCCGCGCTGATCTCTCTGCGCGGCACATGGCCATGACGAGGGACGAACTCGCGCTGTGGCTGCGTTTGTCCGCAGCCGATAGCGTTGGCTCGCTCACAGCCACAAGGCTGCTCAAGCAGTTTGGCTTGCCGCAAAACATTTTTGCGCAAAATGAACAATCCCTGAGCGCGGGTATCACGGTCAAACAAGTGCAGGCATTGCTCACGCCCGCGCCCTCTTTACCAAGCTTGGTTGAGGCTACTTGGGCTTGGCTGCAAGCAGCTCCTGACAGCGGGGCAAGCGGCACAATACGCAAGATCGTCAGTCTGTCATGCAGCGATTACCCAAGGGCGCTGTTGCAATTGCCCGATCCGCCTGTATTGCTTTACATCACAGGCAATGCGGCAGTGTATGAACACATCGCGACCAAGGAAGCGCCTAACGATATCGCTATCGTTGGCAGCAGAAATGCCACGCCGCAAGGCTTGGCGAATGCACGAAGCTTTGCAAAGAGTTTTGCGCAATCCGGCCTGCACATCATCAGCGGCTTGGCGCTCGGCATTGATGGCGCGGCGCATGAAGGCGCGCTCGATGTGCAGCATGATTTCGGCAGCGCAGCAGGCTCCACTGTGGCGGTGGTCGGCACAGGTTTAGATCGCGTCTATCCAAAGCGCCATCACGATCTAGCGCACCGCATCGTGCAGCATGGCTTGATCATTTCTGAATTCGCAATAGGCACGCCGCCCTTGCCCGAGAATTTCCCGCGTCGCAACCGCATCATTGCAGCGCTCTCGCAAGGCACGCTTGTTGTGGAAGCTGCCATCAAATCGGGTTCGCTGATTACGGCGCGGCAAGCGCTTGATCTGGGCAAAGAAGTGTTTGCCATTCCCGGCTCCATTCACAGCCCGCAAGCCAAGGGCTGCCACTATCTCATCAAACAAGGCGCTAAGCTCGTAGAAAGCGCGCAAGATGTGCTCGAGGAGTTGCCGATTGCGCCTTCCGCCGATCTGTCAAACGCTATGATTTCAGTAGCGCTTCACGCAGATTCTGTGGGCGCTAACGGCTCAAAAGGTGTGGAAAGCAATCAAGAGAATGCACTGCTACGCGCCATGGGCTTTGACGCGATCAGCTTAGATCAATTGATTGATCGCACCGGCATCTCCGCTGCAAAACTGCAAGTGCAACTGCTCGAATTGGAATTGCTGGGCGATGTTGCGCGCCTGCCCGGTGGCTTGTTTCAACGCATGGCGCAGGCCTGATTTATTTCAGCAAACCCCACGCCAGCCACGCGGCTGTGCCCCACATCGTGACCACGACGAGCACGTCAATGGCTCGCCACACATTGGGATGCGAAAGCTTTTTCGCCAGCGCGGCAGCGCCCAGCCCCAGCGCCACAAACCAAATTGCCGAGCCGGCTGCCGCACCGAAGCCGAAAACCCAATTGCTCGGCGCACCGTAAGCCAGCGAGGCCGTGCCAATGATTACCGCCGTGTCAATCCACGCATGCGGATTGAGCCAAGAAAATGCCAGTGCGCTCGATAGCGCAGCGCCTCTACTTTTCGGCGCATCTTTCTGCGCCGCTTGCAGACCTTGTGAAGCTGGCAGCCGCGCGCGCTTGGCCGCTTGCCATCCATAGTTGATCAAAAACAAAATCGCTGCGCCCACAAGCGCTGAATTAATGTGCGGCGAAAGCTCGCCGAGCTTGGCCAGCCCCATCACGCCAATGCCAATCAACAGCAAGTCCGTAATAGCGCACGCTGCGACTGTGATGGCCACATGCGAGCGCAGCAGGCCCATGCGAAGCACGTGTGCATTCTGTGGGCCGATGGCCACAATCAGAGAGAGGCTGAGTAACATGCCAGAGATAAAGATATTCATGAGGTTATTGTGTCGGCAAGAATCTTTGAATCAAACTCAATTAACTATTTATCTATTCAGTTAAAAATGTTTTAATTCATACATGGCACTTGACCCTAAACAACTCGATGCGTTCGCCGCCACGCTTCAAACAGGCAGCATGGCGCAAGCCGCCAAGCAATTGCACATCACGCTCGCCGCAGTCAGCATCCGCATCAAAGCGCTGGAAACCCAGCTTGGCCAGCGGCTGCTCATCCGAAGCAAAACAGCACTTGCCACGCGCGCCGGTCAAACGCTTCTTGCGCACATCAGCCGCACGCGCTTGCTAGAAGCCGATCTCTCAGAGCGCTTGGCCTCGCCGGGAGATGAATCGCAATTCTTGGCCTTAAGCGTCGCGGTTAATGCTGATTCTCTGGCCTCATGGTTTTTACCCGGCGTCATGCCCACGCTCGCCAAGCATCGCCTCCTTTTGCACAGCGTGGTCGATGATCAAGAGCACACTTTGCAGTGGCTGCAAAACGGCGATGTGCTCGGCTGCGTGACCGATCTGCCCAAGCCCTTGAGAGGCTGCACAGCGCAACAGCTGGGCACGATGCGCTATCACTGCTTGGGCTCGCCAGCTATTGCCAAACAACTGCGCAGTCTCAAAAGAAAATCAAACGCACCCGCCTTGCTGCAGATTCCCGCACTGTGCTTCAACCCGAAAGATCATTTGCAAGATCGTTTTTTGCATGAGGCGTTTGGCCTGCAAGACGTGAGCTACCCGCGCCACTATTTGCCAGCCGGCGATGCGTATCACCTAGCCATGCTGCAAGGCTTGGGATGGGGTTTGCAAGCGGATGTGCAAATGCGATTGCAATGGCGTGGTGATATGGAAGCAGTCAAGTTGGTGGATCTCTTTCCCGGCCAGACGGTGGATGTGCCTTTGTATTGGCATCACTGGGCACAAGAGTCTGCGCAGGCGGCTCGCTTGACAGCGGCTGTGATGAAGGCGGCTCGGGTGCATTTATTGCAATGATACGTCGACTCTCGAATTGATATCACTTCACGCAGTACTGGCGGCTTTAGTACGTCATTTTTATTCAAAATGTCTGATGGGGAGTGGTTTGCGGGATTGGCCTGCACTTGGGCTGTTCCCCGCTGCTCGTGTCCCCCGCCCTGGGCTGCGCCTGGGGCTCCTCCTTGACCTCGCTGCGAGAAACAGCCCAAGCGCAGGCCTATTTTGTATAACGCAACCATTTCGCGCGGAGATTTTTTCTACTTGTGAATAGGCCACGAGTTTGAGGCGCTGCGCTTGGGGTGCATCACACGGCGAGGTCAAGGAGGAGACTTTGATGCCGGCGGGGGACACGAGCAGTGTGGTGCGCCCCAAGCGCAGCGCCTCAAACTCGCAGCCGCTATCCATCATCGAAGCTCGGACGAATGCAAAATATGTAAACTAAACATCATGGCAATCTCTCTCATCCAACACCCCGACGACAAACACCGCTGCTCTTGGTGCGGCCTGGGCGAAGCATTCGCCGATTACATCCACTATCACGATCACGAATGGGGCATGCCCGTGGTGGATGATCAGCACTTGTTTGAAAAAATCACGCTCGAAGGTTTTCAAGCCGGCTTGAGCTGGATCACCGTCCTGCGCAAACGTGATCGCTTCAGAGAAGTCTTCAAGCAATTCGATTTTGAGAAAGTGGCGCGCTTTTCTGAGAAAGACGTAGACAGACTCGTACTAGACGCAGGCGTCATCCGCCATCGCGGCAAGATCAAGTCAGCGATTAACAATGCGCAAAAAGTCTGCGCGTTGATTGATGCGCAAGGCACAGGCGCTCTCGCCAAACTCATTTGGTCTCACGAACCCACAACCAAACAGCGCCCCGCCAGAATCACACCTGAAGCTGCAATGCTGCTTACGCAAACGGAGCAATCGCAAGCCCTGAGCAAGACACTGCGCAAGATGGGCTTCAACTTTGTCGGCCCCACCACGATATACGCCCTCATGCAATCCATGGGCATCGTCAACGATCACTTAGAAGGCTGCGCGCATCGCATGCAGGTCGAAGCAGCACGCCTCGCGATTGCGCGGCCTTAAATAAGTTTTTTAAGAAGAAACGGGCTTTTAAGACTGTAGATACTGCGTGAAGTGCTACTAAATTTGTAGCACTACACCAGCAACGCGTTAATACGCTTCACATACGCCGCAGGATCATCGGGCAAACCGCCCTCGGCCAGCATTGCTTGATCAAACACGATGTGAGCCAGATCGTTGAAATGCACAGCATCCGTTTCTAATCGCTTGACGAGTGCATGATCCACGTTGACTTCAAGCACAGGTTTGACTTCTGGCGCGGCTTGGCCGGCCGCTTTGAGCATGCGGGCGAGTTGCAAGCTCATGCCGCCATCGTCTTTTACGACAAGACAAGCGGGTGAATCGACGAGGCGCGTGGTCACTCGTACATCGCTGGCTTTGTCTTTCAAAGCTTCTTTGAGTTTGGCAATCAACTCTTTAGAAGATTCAGCGGCTTCTTCCGCTTTTTTCTTTTCTTCCTCATCTTGAAGCTTGCCCAGATCCACAGCGCCTTTGGCCACCGATTGCATCGGCGTGCCATCAAACTCATTCAAGTGCGAGAGCGCCCACTCATCAACACGATCCGTCATGAGCAAGACTTCAATGCCTTTTTTCTTGAACACTTCCAGTTGCGGGCTGCTCTTGGCAGCGGCCAATGTGTCGGCTGTGATGTAGTAAATCGCTTCTTGGCCTTCTTTCATGCGGGCTTTGTAGTCGGCCAAGCCAACGCTCGCAACATCAGAAGTCGTTGAAGCAAAGCGCAGCAGTTTGGCAATGCGCTCGCGGTTGGCGAAATCTTCGCCCAAACCTTCTTTGAGCACCGAGCCGAATTCTGCGTAGAAGGCGGTGAACTTGCCTTCTTTCGCCTTGTCAGCTTCATCAACGACATCGGTGACGTCTTTGCTTTCGGCAGAAACAGAATGAGTGTCATGCTTGGCTAAATCCTCAATCATCGACAAAACGCGCTTCGTATTGCCTTCACGAATCGTGCGCGTATCGCGGCTTTCTTGCAGAATC
>JAYSRZ010000503.1:0-1042 GCA_043720775.1 Variovorax sp.
AATCGCAGCTCAGTTTCGTGCTTTGAAAAATGCGCAAAGCGGCAGCTCCGATGCAGTCGTGCAAAGCGCCTTCCCGATTGAAGGTGCAGCGCTGGCGGATGTGAGCGCTTTGCTCGAAAAACGCTTTGGTCGCAAGCTCAATGCAAAGGTGCAAATCGTGCCTGAGCTGATTGGCGGCATTCGCGTGGTGGTGGGTGATGAGGTGCTCGACACTTCCGTCCAATCTCGCCTCGCACAGATGAAAACAGCACTGCTCGCATAACGCAGCAGAGCAATTTGAAAGAAAAAGGATAAGTGCCATGCAACTCAATCCCGCAGAAATTTCCGAGCTGCTGAAAAGCCGTATCGAAGGCCTCTCTGGTAACACAGACGTCCGTAACCAAGGCACTGTGGTCTCTGTGACCGACGGTATCGTTCGCGTGCATGGCTTGTCTCATGCCATGCAAGGCGAGATGCTTGAATTCCCTTCCGCGCCAGATGGCAGCGCATCATTTGGCCTCGCGCTGAATTTGGAGCGTGATTCCGTGGGCGCGGTGATTTTGGGCGCTTACGAGCACATCTCCGAAGGCGATGTGGTCAAGTGTACCGGCCGCATTTTGGAAGTGCCTGTGGGCCCTGAGCTGATTGGCCGTGTGGTCAATGCGCTCGGCCAGCCGATTGATGGCAAAGGCCCAATCAACGCCAAGATGACCGACGTGATTGAAAAGGTTGCGCCCGGCGTGATCGCGCGTCAGTCTGTGGATCAGCCGATGCAAACCGGTTTGAAATCTATTGACTCGATGGTGCCTGTAGGCCGTGGCCAGCGCGAGCTGATCATTGGCGATCGTCAAACCGGCAAAACTGCTGTAGCGATTGACGCGATCATCAACCAAAAAGGTCAAAACATGACCTGCGTTTATGTCGCGATTGGCCAAAAAGCCTCATCGATCAAAAACGTGGTGCGTGCATTAGAGCAAGCTGGCGCGATGGCTTACACCATCGTCGTGGCTGCGTCTGCTTCTGAATCTGCAGCGATGCAATATGTGTCAGCGTATTCGGGCTG
>JAYSRZ010000504.1:0-1041 GCA_043720775.1 Variovorax sp.
TCGAAGAGATCTGCGAGGCCTTCCCAGTAAACCGTACCGGTGGAGCTTCTGCTGTCGAGTTCTTGCGCGTTCATCAGCGCTTTGACTTTAAATGCGCCATGTGAAGTGTTCACTTGCCATTGCACGGGATAGCGGCCTTTGCTGCTGGGGTTTTGCCAAACCTCGCCAGCTTTGAAACGGATATCTTCGGGCTTAAAAATCTTTGTTGTGGATGTGTCTCGAAAGCTGCCGCCAGCCCAGAGTGCAGAGCCATCTTTTCTACGCAATTGAAAAGCCGTCAAGCTGCTGCCGTCAAACAGGTTCATGCCGATCCAATCCCAGCCTTGCGCTTCGGGGTGCAAGATCTCTTCACTCCACTCGTGATCGAGCCATGCGATGCCTTGCTTGATCTGTGTGCTTTTGCCGTTGTGCGTGATGCGGCCTGTTGCATGGAGTTGCGGTAGGCTGTAGTAGTAGCTGGCTTGTTTAACGTCGGGGCCTTTGCGTGATAGGCCGTTACTTCCTTGCAAGAGTAAGGGCTGCTTTGGTGTGAATTGCAGATCGAACTGGAAATCTTTCGCGGTGATGCGGCTGGTGTACGAGCCGTCTGCGTTGCGCTTCAATGTCCAATCGCGCAGCTTGACATCAGTGGTTTGTTCAGCCGCTTGTGCAATGCCAAAACCTGCTCTTGCGATGCGTTGATCGTGCCAATGCTTTTGTGCGTTGACTTCGGTGAGTGCCGCGTGGGCGAAGAGGATTTGCTTGGCGGCGAAGCGCGAGTTGATCGCCTGCGCGGCATTGATGCGGGAGCGGAAGAAGGTGATTTGAAAGCCGATCAAGCGTGGTTTGTCTGGCGTGCCTGCATCGGCATAGCCGGTGAGATACCACCACTCGGTGCGTAGCTCGGGATGAGAGCCGTGATCGCGGGGAAAGCTCAATTCGCGTGCGGGCAAAGCATGTGCATCTCGCCAAGCGATGAGGGCGGGAGCGAGCAGAGCCGACGACATGAGCGCAGAGCGGCGCAGCATCACCAATCCTCCTTCACAGCGAGCACCGCATCGC
>JAYSRZ010000505.1:0-1041 GCA_043720775.1 Variovorax sp.
ACACCCCAGCCCGAGCTCCACATCCGAGGCGACAAAGCCGTCCGCTACGAGCGAGTCGCGCAAGCCATGGCCGCAGCCCAACAAGCCGGTGTGAAAAAAATCGGCTTCATCACTGAGCCCGCGCGCTGAAACGCTTCAGCATTTCACAGCGTTGCGACAAAACTTCTCCAGCTCGCGCACAGGCGTGCGCAGAGCCACCGCATTCTTCGCCTTGCTGCCCACATCAATACTGAGCTTGGCTTCGTATTTCTTGAAAAAATCATCAAACAACTCGCCGCCCAAAGTCGCGAAGGCCGTGAGCGTGTCGTCTTTGGCGTTGTGCTCCAAAAGAACAGCGCACAGCGGCTGAGTCGCTGGGCCGCTCAAAACTTTCGCGCCTTGCGCGGGATCGTATTGGCTGTGGTCTGCACAGCAGTGAATCAAGTCTGCGCCAGAGTTGGGCGTTTTGGCGTTCAAAGGTGTGCCTTTGCGAAAACTGATAAAACTCACTTGCTGCGTGGGATAGACCAAATGATGTGCGCAAATCGCGCTAAATGCCACGATGCTTTTCTTCTGCCCCACGCCGCCCGGCCAAGCGTAGTTTTCGCCACCTTTGGTTTTAAGTGAAGCAGGTTGCAATGCAGGTGCGGCCTTGCCGAGATCCAGCAAGAATACCGGCGTGGCTTCAAATGGATAGTGAAACACGTAATTCGTTTGCGCCACCAGCGTTGAGGCTTTGAACGGATCGCCGCGCTCGTTCGTGAGCAACACGCGCTGGTAGGCCTTGGGGCGAGCATCCGCTGCGAGCGCTGGCATGCTAGCAGAGGCGGACAAACAAGCAGCTGTAGCAGCCAGACTTGCGTTTGAGCAAGATTCAATAAAGTTTCTGCGATCCATACTTCGCATGGTGCAGAGCTTGGCTCGGCTTGTCAACCTGAGGAAAACACGCGCTCATGCTGTGCAGTCAAAACACCCAACAGCGAGAAGCGTTTTCTCGCTTGCAGCTTTGTGCATCACCGCCTATATTGGGCTCAGAACTTGCATTCACAGAGTCACAACACT
>JAYSRZ010000506.1:0-3067 GCA_043720775.1 Variovorax sp.
CCGGGCGTGGGGCAAGCCATTCGTCAGACCGGCCTGCGGTGTTGCTCATGCGGACATCGACGGTGACGAGCTTTGCGCCATTGTCGTAGCGGCCACGGATGATGCGCTTGGCTGCGTGGATCGCGCCTTGATGCGCTTCATAAAAATTCGCGCCAAAATTGAGGATGTATTTGGCGCGCTCAAAATCGCCCGTTTCCCAATCCGTCTCGCCCAGGCTCACGTAATTGGCGGCGCGTTTGTTGGATGAACAGAGGGCGCGGTGGTTGAAAAGCGATGGCGAGCCGATGGCATTTAAAAAGCGCGTCGTCTCCTCAGCGATGCGCGAGCGGCCAATTTGCAGCGCCACTTCTTCGGGCTTGCCTTCGTCCATCGCTTTTTTGATGCGCGGGGCGATCATACCGTAAGCCTCATCCCACGTGATGCGCTGCCATTTGCCTTCGCCGCGCGCGCCCACGCGCTTCATGGGATACAAAATGCGATCTGCATAGCTGTTGATCGTGGGGCCGGATTGGCCTTTGGCGCAAAGGCTTTTGCCGTTATTAGGGTCTTCTGGGTTGCCACCGATTTTGACCAATTTGCCGTCGATCACATAGCCTTGAATGCCGCAAACGGTGGAGCAATTGAGGCAGACGCCTTTGGTGATCGTGGCTTTGCTGTAGTCGTTTTTCTTGCGGCCTTTGCCGCTGGCGCGGCGGGCGTCTTTGCGCTGGCCGTAGAGCTTGGGTGTGGTGCGGAAGATGTCTAGGATGCCGGCTTCGGCCGTATCGGGCGCGAGGAGGATGGTTTGGCCGAGGGCTATTGTTGCTAGCGATGTGGCGTTGTTTTGGAGGAAGTCGCGGCGTTTCATGCTTTGCCTCCGTTCTTTGTGCCGAAGTTTGCATCGGTGCTGCTGGTGTTGACCTTGAGCGGCTGCTCAACCTTGGCCCACTGGACACGCTTGTTTTTGGGGAACTGGGGGGCGAGCTGCGTCCAGGTTTCGATCTCATACGAATACGGATCGTGGACTTTGCCTTTTGGGATCTTGCTTTCCATTTCCTTCATGTGGCCGAGGTAGGCGACTGATGGCTTGGTTTTTTCTTCGGGCTTGAGCACAGCCGTTTTGCTGCCATGCTGCGCCATGAATTTTGAGTAACCGGACGTGGGTTCGTTGGCATCACCGAAATGGAAGACTTCCGCAGGGCAAGTTTCAACGCAAGCGGGCTCCATGCCGGCATCGAGGCGATGCGAGCAGAAATCGCATTTGTCGGCGACATCGTTATCGTCGCAGCCAATGGCGCCATAGGGGCAGGCCGTCTCGCAAAAGCCGAGGTGTTCGCATTTGTCCGCCAACACGCGCACGATGCCGTCTTTACCCATTTCAATCGCATTATTGGTGCAGGATTTCAGGCAAGGCGTGTCTTCGCATTGCATGCACAGGGTGGGCAAGAAGTTGCGTTTAACTCGTGGGAATTTGCCGTGGTCGTAGTAGTAGACCTTGGTGCGGAAGCGGCCGAGCGGCACTTCGTTTTCAACTTTGCAGGCCACCGAGCAGGCGTGGCAGCCAATACAGCGCTCAACATTTAAGGCCATCTTCCATCGGGGAGAGGCGGAGCGGGGGAGGGAGGGATTGGAGAGATGAGAAGGGAAAGAAGGGGAAGAGTTAGTAGTTGTCATGGCGTTCTCCTATGCTGAAGATTGGCGCTGGACTGCCGCTTGCTCCGCTGATGAGCGGGCCAAGAATTGAGCTTCGCGATCTGCTCGCTGAAAATATTTGCATACAAGTCTCCTGTCAATAAAAAAAGCGCCCTTGAAGAGCGCTGTAAGTGAAAATTAATGAGAAATTAGCCCCTTGCCGGCATAGGAACTGCGTGAAACGCTACTAAATTCATAGTATCTACTTCTTGGCTGCAGCAACTGCCGCAGCCAGTTCAGAGCCTGATTTGTAATGCGGGACGCGGAAGATGAGGCGTTTGCTGCGTTGCCAGAAGCTGTTGGAGCCGCTGACTTCTTCTGCCCAGTATTTATCAGCCAGCTTGGTATTGCCCGGAATGTCGATTAAGAAACCATCGCGCGAGCCTGCGCCGCCGAAGATGTAGAGCTTGCCATCAATCATGCGCCAGCTATCAGCATCGCCGCCCCATGGGATGCCATAGACGATGCCATTGGCGCAATAGCCGCCATATTGCGGCTGGTATTTAGCGGGCTCTTTGTCGAACAGGGCCTTGTGTTCGGCGGAGGCGAATTGATAGGTGATGCCTTCGTAGGCGCTAGCGAACTGCGCTTGGCCTAGGGCATGTTTGTTTTGCGTGAAATACGCCACCACGTCATGGCCTTTGAGCATGACGCTTGATTTGCCGTCGATTACGTGGGCATTGACTGGCGTCAGCTTTCCACCGGGGTTTTGTGCAGTAATCGCAGCGCAGCCGCCAAGGGCTAAGGCTGCGCTGAAAATCAAGGAAAGGGCGAGGCGTTTCATCAAGGCTCCGAATCAAGAAGCCATAAGCTTACTTCTTCTTCGCGTCAGCCACCATCTGGGCCAGTTCTGTCCCACCTTTATAGTGGGGTACTTTAAAGACGATGCGTTTGCTGCGCTGGAAGAAGCTGTTATTGCCTTTGATCTCGCTGTCCCAATACTGCTGCGCCAATTTCATATTGCCCGGCACATCGAGCTCGAATGCTTCTTTAGATTCTTTGCCACCAAAAATATACAGCTTGCCGCCTTCGATGCGCCATGTATCGGCATCGCCGCCCCATGGGATGCCGTAGGCTACACCATTGGCGCAATAGCCGCCGTATTGCGGGATGTATTTGGTGGGCTCTTTGTCAAACAGGGCTTTGTGTTCGGCATTGGCGAAGTGGAAATTGACATTTTCATATGTGCTGGCGAACTTTGCATTGCCTTGGGCATGCACATTTTTAGTGAAGTAGGAGACGACATCATGGCCTTTGAGCATCACGGTGCTTTGCTCGCCCACCACATGGGCATTGACGGGGCGCAGATTGCCGCTGGGGTTTTGCGCGTTGATAGCGGCGCAACCGCCGAGGATGAGAGTTGCGGCAACGGCAGAAGCTGCAAGAATGCGGCGAG
>JAYSRZ010000507.1:0-1039 GCA_043720775.1 Variovorax sp.
ATCATGCGAGACGTGCCGTGGGGCTGGCTGGTGCGATATATGCACTCCACAGGCGCTTCTGCCTTCTTCGTCGTCGTTTATCTGCACATGTTCCGTGGCTTGATTTACGGCTCATACCGCAAGCCGCGCGAGCTGATCTGGCTGTTTGGCTGCGGTATTTTCCTGTGCCTGATGGCTGAAGCCTTCATGGGTTATCTGCTTCCTTGGGGTCAGATGAGCTACTGGGGCGCGCAAGTGATCGTGAATTTGTTTGCCGCTGTGCCCTTCATTGGCCCAGACTTGGCACTCTTGATTCGCGGCGACTACGTGGTGGGCGATGCCACGCTGAATCGCTTCTTTGCACTTCACGTGATTGCTGTGCCGCTGGTGTTGCTGGGGCTTGTCGCTGCGCACATTATTGCGCTGCACGAAGTCGGCTCCAACAATCCAGACGGCGTTGAAATTAAGGCCAAGAAAGATCCTAAGACTGGCATTCCGCTCGACGGCATTCCCTTCCATCCGTACTACACCGTTCACGACATTTTGGGTGTGAGCGTGTTTTTGATGGTGTTCTCAGCGATTGTGTTCTTCGCGCCTGAGCTCGGCGGTTACTTCTTGGAGTTCAATAACTTCATCCCGGCTGACCCGCTTAAAACGCCGGCTCACATCGCACCGGTTTGGTATTTCACGCCGTTTTATTCCATGTTGCGCGCGACTACTGATGAGATGGTCTACGTGCTAGTGGCATTGATATTGGGTGGCGCTGCGATTGCTGTGATCAAGAATGTCGTCACTGGCATGTTGAAGCCCGCAGTTTTGGTCGCTGCTGTTGTGGCTTGCGCATTGCTCTTGGTGTTTGAAGCCAAATTCTGGGGCGTCGTTGTGATGGGCGCTGCCACCATTATTTTGTTCTTCTTACCTTGGCTTGATTACAGCCCCGTCAAATCGATTCGCTATCGCCCAAGCTGGCAAAAATGGATTTATGGCATCTTCGTGTTCAACTTCTTCATTCTTGGCTACCTAGGCATCAAAGCGCCTGGCGTTTGGGGTGTGGTCGCTG
>JAYSRZ010000508.1:0-1036 GCA_043720775.1 Variovorax sp.
TTAGCGAGATAAATATTGCTATGGCTCAAGGCATCTTTACATGCACCACAGCCAACGGGCGCAAGATCACTTCGGATCGGCCGATTGCTGAATGCTCTAACCAAGATCAAAAGGAGCTCAACGCCAGCGGCACCGTCAAACGCATCGTCAAACCCACGATGACAGCGGAAGAGCAACGTGTGGCGGATCAAAAGCTGAAAGAAGAAGCAGAGGAAAAATCGCGGTTAGAAGAGGAGCGCCGAAAAAACCGTGCTTTGCTCTCGCGCTACCCGAGCAAAACCTCACACGACAAAGAGCGCACATTGGCTCTTGCGCAGGTGGACGAGGTAATTGGCGCTGCTCAAAAACGTATCGGCGAGCTAGCCGAGCAGCGTAAAAAGATCAACCAAGAGCTGGAGTTCTACAAAAAAGATCCGAGTAAAGCGCCAGCCTCCGTGCGTAGGCAAGTTGACGAAAATGACAAGAGTGTCGCTGTACAAAAGCGCTTCATCAGCGATCAAGACGACGAGAAAAAGCGAGCGAACGCGCGCTTTGATGAAGAGCTAGATCGCTTGAAAAAACTTTGGGCTCAGGTTGCGGTCCCTGCGTCAGCTGCAACACCTGCTTCAGCCTCGACCAAAAAATAAGCCAAATGAGGCTCTTGCCTTTATAAAAGCTGCGCTAGGCGCTATTTATTTAATAGCAATCAAGGCGTTACGCTGCTTCACGGTAGAAAAACTCGCGTTGTAAACTTCTGCGCTGCACGCCATTCACGGCTGCTTCAATCGCACCAATATGCTCCGGCGTCGTGCCACAGCAGCCGCCCACGATGTTGACCAAGCCTTCTTTAGCAAACTCTTGCAGAAGGCGAGAGGTCACATCAGGCGTTTCATCAAAGCCCGTCTCGCTCATCGGGTTGGGCAAGCCTGCATTCGGATAGCAGGAGATAAAGGTGTCAGGCGCGACCTTGGCGAGCTCTTGGATGTAAGGGCGCATCAGCGCTGCACCCAAGGCGCAATTGAGGCCGACAGCCAATGGGCGCGCATGGCGCACGCTG
>JAYSRZ010000509.1:0-1035 GCA_043720775.1 Variovorax sp.
TTGAGTGCTGGATATACTGACAGCAGACTTCAAGGATTCCCTCTGTGCTGCAAGTTGTTTGGTTTAAAAAAGATGTGCGTTTGTCGGATCACGCGGCTCTATGCGCTGCAGTAGATCGCTCGCGTGCGCTTGGCAGCAAGGTGCTGGCGCTGTGGGTTGTTGAGCCGCAGATGTGGGCGCAGAGCGATATGAGTGCGCGGCATTTGGCGTTTGCAAACGATGGGCTGCGGGAGCTGGCCTCGAGCGTGACAGAGCAGGGCGGCAGGCTGCTTCGGCTGAGGGGCGAGATGGTGGATGTGCTCGCGCAGTTAAAGGATGCGTTTGGCGCGTTTGAGCTGCACAGCCACGAAGAAACTGGCAATGCTTGGAGCTACACGCGGGATCAGGTGGTAATGCGTTGGTGCAAATCGAGTGGCGTGGCTTGGCATCAAGCGCCATCGAATGCCGTGGTGCGGCGGCTGCTCTCTCATGGCGGCGGGCGCAACAAGTGGAGTGCGCATTGGGCGGCGCGGATGAATGAGGCGCCGCTGCCTTCGCCGCAAGATGTGCCTTGGCTGAAGCTGATGCCGACGGCTTGCCAAGATTGTGGCGAACTCAATGCAAAAGATTTGAATGTGCCCGGCGATGTGTCCGATCAGATCCAGCGCGGTGGGCGATTGCAAGCAGAAGAAGAATTGTTTTCCTTCCTCCACACACGCGGCCAATACTATCGCTCGGAGATGGCCAACCCCGAGGGCGGGGCGCTGGCTTGCTCGCGCATCTCGCCCTATCTGGCTTGGGGGCATCTGTCGATCAAAGAAGCTGTTTACGCGACGTGGGCTCGGAGACAGCAACTACTCGCCATGCCAGCGCCCGAGCGGCCAGTAGGCTATTTGCAATCGCTCAAAAGCTTTGAAGGGCGGCTGCATTGGCATTGCCACTTTATTCAGAAGCTGGAAAGCGAGCCTGAGATTGAATGGCGCAATGTACACGCGGGTTTTCACGGGATGCGCAACGAGGGTGATTTGACCGAAGAAGAATCTCAGCGGCTCACCG
>JAYSRZ010000510.1:0-8675 GCA_043720775.1 Variovorax sp.
TCGTGACGCAGGTTATGTGCAATCGGCACGCGCTCAAGTCGCGTTTCGCTGCTTTTTATCGCAAGCGTCGCTTCATCGAGTTGCACGTAAAGCGAAAGCACCGGGCAAGCTTTGCCTTCAGCCAGTGTGTAATGCTGCACCACAGCATCAGGCAGCATCGTCAACTTGTGGCCGGGCATGTAAACAGTAGACATACGATCACGCGCGATTTTGTCAATCGCATCACCGGGCTGCAAAGCCAACGCGGGTGCGGCGATATGAATGCCCAGCGTGATCGTGCCCGTACGTAGGCCTTGCACGCTAAGCGCATCGTCTATCTCTGTAGTTTGGCTGTCGTCAATCGAGAAAGCTTGCACGTTGGCCAGCGGAAGCTCATCTGTAATCACTGCTGCTTGCAAATCCGGAAAGCCTGTGCCTTTAGGGAAATGCTCAAAAGCGAATCGCTGCCAATGAAATTCATAAGCTGAGGCAATCGCTCCCGCGTTGAGCAGCAAACTCAAAGGCGCAGTTTGTGTGCTACGCGCGGCATCCACCACCGCTTTGTATTCCGGCGCATTTTTATCCGGTTTGAACAGGATTTTGTAGAGCTGAGCTCGGATTGGCTCGGGGCATCGTTTGGCCGCAAGCTCTTGCGCCCATTCGCCGATCTGCGCAGTGATTTGCTTTTTCTTATCTATCGCAGCCAATGCCTGCTGCACGATCTCGCTGCTGGCTTTGCGAAAACGCCCTTTGCCTGCGCGGCGAAAGTAATGCGGTGCGTTAAACAAGCACATCAAGCTAGCCGCTAACTCCACCGAGCTGGCCTTGGCACTGAAATAGTCGCCGGCTACTTCCGCGAAGCCAAACTCATCCTCACTGGCGAATTCCCAAGCAAGATTCACGTCCATTGTGCCCGCCAGCTCAGATGCTTGAGCCAGCAACAACGAAGGCGTAGGTTGCTCAAACTGCAAAAGAGCCTGCGCCGATTTCAACTTCACACGCTTGCCAGAATCCATCTCTACTTGCAGACTGGTATCGGCTTGCGACATCACGCGAGCAGCGAGAAACTTGCCACCCTCTTCAAACAAAACGTACATTAAAGATTACTTCTTTGCGAGATCAGCAGGCACAGAAGATAGCGAACCCATCAGTGTGCCCGCGACATTAAAGTCAACAGAGAAGTTACCTGTCTTCACGATCGTTACCGCTTTTTCTGATTGCTCAACCGTCTTTTCTGGCAACGTCACATCGCTGGAGAATTCATAATCTAGATCAAGCAAACTGACCGTGGGAACGAATTCTTGCTCGGCTTCGTCGTTGATATCTGAAATGAACGTTGCGTTCGACGGTGTATCACCTAACCGCATCACTGTATTGCGAGATGGATCTTTGCTAGCAAGATGCATCTCGCGGTTTTGATCATCAACAAACTCCAGCATTTCATACAAATCAAACAAATCGTGATATGCCGGCAGCTGAACCAGTTTTCGGCTCAGTAAAGGCCCAACAAGCCACGAAGCCAGCGTATTGCGAGCATGCGAGAGACCTTGCGACCAAGCAACGCACAACTCGCCCGCTGCGCGCGCATAACCATCTAGACCAAGCACATTGCTGTTGGGTTCATGCCAGTAAGGCGCCATGCGATTGAAGTGTTCACGATAATTTTTACGGACGGCTTCAAACTCATCTCTCAATCCGATTTGCTCACACATTTGCATGTATTCCAGATAGGCCCATGCGCAAGTCGTTGGATCAGCTGCAATGTGTTCCTCAAGCAACTTGACAGCGCCTTCTGGCCGGCCGAGTGCGCACAATCCGCTGACTGCCGTGCGCAACTCGAGTAAATGCTCCATTGCGCCCTCGTCGCTGTGAGGCATCGCGCGGGTTTGCGACAACAATTCAATATTGGCTCGGTCAGGGTTGTATCCCGCTTGCAGGCCGGCGCTTAACTGTTGCGCCAGTAGCTCTTGCTCAAAAGCTTCTTGTGCCTCTTCGTCATAGAGCATCTGCGTAGCATCGTCCAAATCCTCGCGCACGAGGGTTGACGGTGCCCCCGTGCTCGCGTGGATCGATTCTTGCGCGTCCAATTGCGAATGTGCGGAGCTTAAGACATCGCGACCGGAGTGCAAGCTAGGCTTCTTGCTCAGTACGCGCTTTAGCGTTGAAAACAGGCCTGTGTCTTGTCTTTGCCAAACCACGTCTGGCAATGCCTCTTGCTTTGGTATTGCCGCAGTTTTGGGTTGCGCCCACTGCGGTGCGGGAGGAGGAGGCTCCGTTATGACTGGTGCAGCTTGCTCAGTTATGACCTGCTGAGGCGTAGCTTGATCTAAAGGTATCGGCTGAGGACGCTCGCTCGTAGCTAATACAAACTGCGTATTTTCCAACACATCCAAGCCGCCCGCTTCGCTCCAAATCGGCGCGTCGCTGATAGCTGGTGGATCAACAGAAAAATGTTTCGTTGTCTCGGCAATTTGCTTCTCAACGGTTTTATAGCCGCTTTCGCCCTCTGACAAACCTGATAAATCTGTCGCAAAATCATTGGCCAAATCCGGAGAATCTTCTAAGAAAAATGTTGAACCCAGCTGAGGCACATAAGCCTCGCGCTCGCGAGCAATCACCTTAGGTGGCTCAATCGACTCATTCACTGAAAACGCAGGGCTTTGCGCAGCCAACAGCGCAAGCTCGCGATCCTGAAGCCGAACACGCTTTCGTCGCTCCAGCAGCCACAACGCACCCAACCCAAGCAGACTTGCTGCACCTGCATAAACCATCGGATGGTTGAATCGTTCATCACGCGCTCGGTTGAGTTGAGCTTGTAAATCAGTTGCCCTTGCCTTAGCCGCAGACGCCTCATTCGCAGTTTTTTCCGCTAAAGAAAGCTGTTTTTTGCGCTCAGTTTGCAGTCTTGCAGCGGCTTCAGGCTCTAAGCTCAAACTCTCCCAAAGCTCTCGCGCCTTTTCTCTGTCGATAGAGCCCGTGCCCGCCTCGGCCGCCAGCTCTTTGCTGGTTCGCAAGCTAGGCACGGTCGATTGATCGTAAGCCAATGGGTCTTGTAAGATCAGGCGCGCCTGTGGGGCAGCCGCAGACGCCGGTCTAGATTTTGTCGTTACGTTAGGCTTCAGAGGTGTAGGTGACACGATGCTGAGCTCTTTCTACCAAGCAGGAAGCATGCGGGTGAAGCCACTTGGCGCCCGTTGCTGATCATCAAAACTCACCACCTCATAGGCATCAGTGCGAGAGAGCAACTCACGAAGCAGCAGATTGTTCATCGCATGGCCCGATCTGAAGGCTGAGTAAGCGCCCAATAAGGGCTTGCCTAAGCAGTACAAATCGCCCATCGCATCTAGAATTTTGTGTTTAACAAACTCGTCGTCATAACGCAGCCCGCCGCTGTTAAGCACCTTGTAATCGTCCATCACAATCGCATTGTCGAGTCCACCGCCAAGCCCTAGTCCTTTTGAGCGCAAAGTCTCGACATCTTTCGTGAACCCAAAAGTGCGCGCACGAGCAATATCTCGTGCATAGTTGCCGGTAGACAGATCAAACTCAACGGCTTGGCCTGTGGCATCTACGGCTGGATGACCAAACTCGATTTCGAAACCAAGCTTAAACCCCTCAAAAGGCGAAAGACGCGCCCATTTAAGTTGCTCACCCTCTCCTTGGCGCACCTCAACTTCTTTTAGAACTCGCACGAACTGTTTAGGCGCATTTTGCGTAACGATACCAGCGCTTTGCAGTAAAAAAACGAACGACGACGCAGAGCCATCCAAAATTGGAACTTCTTCTGCGTTGATGTCAATATAGAGATTGTCAATGCCTAAACCGGAGCAAGCTGAGAGCAAGTGCTCAATCGTTTGGACGCGCGCGTGCGGTTGATTGGGCGCACTGATCGTGGTAGCCATTCGCGTGTCAGTTACCGATATGCTGCTAACGGGTATATCCGCTGGTTCGGCCAAGTCAATCCGGCGAAATACAATACCCGCGTCTGCGGCAGCAGGCCGCAGGCACAGCTCCACTCGCTGCCCGCTGTGGACGCCCATGCCCGTCGCTTTCACGATTGATTTGATGGTTCTTTGTAACAACACGAGTCAATTCTAGTAGACAAAAGAAACAAGGCGTGAAGAGCTGGCTTCACGCCTTGTTTCGTTGTGCAAGTTGACTGTCTCGCAGCGCTTTTTAGTCTGCCTGTTTACGCAAAAATGCTGGGATCTCCAAATCGTCCATGCCACCCGCCGAAAGCGCATCCACTTTAGCAGTCGCCTGCGTGCGATTAGTGCGCCATACACTTGGGATATCCACGCTGCCATAGCCAGCGGTACTACCCTGCTGCGCTGCACCCGGCATACCACTCTGCCCCACGACTTGATTGACTGTCGGAATCATAGGCGTACCAAATGCATCGTCCGTGCCCGTGCGCACGACTTGCATGGGTGGCGCAGTGCGGCGCGCACCTTGACGCGACAAGCCCGTGGCTACAACAGTCACGCGAATGTTGTCACCCAAATTATCATCGTATGCTGTGCCGTAGATCACATGCGCATCAGGTGAGGCGTAAGCGCGAATCGTGTTCATCGCCAGCTTAGATTCACTCAATTTGAGAGAACCTTTTGCCGCCGTGATTAACACCAGCACACCTTTTGCGCCTGAGAGATCAATGCCTTCTAGCAGCGGGCAGGCCACCGCTTGTTCAGCCGCGATACGGGCGCGGTCTGGGCCACTGGCTGCTGCCGTGCCCATCATGGCTTTGCCTGGCTCGCCCATGACGGTGCGCACGTCTTCAAAGTCCACGTTCACATGGCCAGGCACGTTGATGATTTCAGCAATTCCGCCGACTGCGTTTTTCAGCACGTCATTTGCATGAGCAAATGCTTCGTCTTGCGTCACATCATCGCCAAGCACTTCGAGTAATTTCTCATTAAGCACGACGATGAGCGAATCCACATTGGCCTCTAATTCAGCCAAGCCGGCATCCGCATTGCTCATGCGGCGCGCGCCCTCGAATTCAAAAGGCTTGGTGACCACGCCCACCGTCAAGATACCCATCTCGCGAGCAACGCGAGCGATCACCGGCGCAGCGCCTGTGCCTGTGCCGCCGCCCATGCCAGCCGTGATGAAGAGCATGTGTGCGCCATCAATCGCTGCACGAATCTCGTCCTCTGCACTGTGAGCACAATCACGGCCTTTGTCTGGCTTGCTGCCTGCGCCTAAGCCCGATGTGCCTAGCTGGATCGTTTTGTGTGCCGCGCTGCGAGCAAGTGCCTGCGCATCGGTATTGGCCGTCACAAATTCCACGCCCTGCACGCTGCAAGCAATCATGTGCTCGACAGCGTTGCCGCCGCCGCCGCCCACACCAATGACTTTGATCTGCGTGCCTTGGTTGAATTCTTCAACTTCAATCATTTCAATGCCCATTTTCGTTCTCCTTCAGTGTGGTTGTTTCAGTTGCAGCGAGGTAAATATGTGAGTGATATGCGAGGCCGGGTAAATGTGGCGGGCCAGCGCCGAGTGTGAAAAGTCTTTTAAACATGATTTAAAAATTCCCCACGACAAAATCTTTGAAGCGAGAAAACGCGCCCTGTACCGCGCCGCTTTTCTGCGCCACTTTGTAGCCACGCATCCGCGCCATGCGAGCTTCTTCAAGCAAACCCATCACAGTGGCTGCGCGCGGCTGCGAGACCATATCGGCCAGCGATGCGCGGTATTGCGGCAAGCCACGACGCACAGGTTTTAAGAAAATATCCTCGCCCAGCTCCACCATGCCTGGCATCACTGCGCTACCGCCCGTGATCACGATCCCGGATGACAGCACTTCTTCATAGCCTGACTCACGAATCACTTGCAAAACGAGTTGATAAATCTCTTCAACTCGCGGCTCAATCACACCAGCCAGCGCTTGCTTGCCCAGCATGCGCGGTGAGCGGTCGCCTAAACCGGGCACTTCAACTTGCGCCTGCGGATCGGCCAACAATTGCTTGGCATAACCGTTTTCTACTTTGATTTCTTCAGCATCTTTCGTCGGTGTACGCAATGCCATCGCGATATCGCTGGTGATCAAATCGCCAGCAATCGGAATCACAGCCGTATGGCGAATCGCGCCACCCGTGAAAATCGCCACATCGGTTGTGCCCGCGCCGATATCCACCATCACCACACCCAAATCTTTTTCATCTTCGGTGAGCACAGCTTTGCTCGATGCATGCGGATTGAGCATCAGCTGCTCAACTTCCAAGCCACAGCGACGCACGCATTTGATGATATTCTCAGCCGCGCTTTGCGCGCCTGTCACCAAGTGAATTTTGGCTTCCAAGCGAATGCCGCTCATGCCAATCGGTTCGCGCACATCTTGCCCATCGATCACAAACTCTTGCGGCTCCACAAGCAGCAAGCGTTGATCAGTAGAAATATTGATGGCTTTTGCCGTCTCAACCACCCGGGCCACATCGGCAGCCGAGACTTCACGATCTTTCACAGCCACCATGCCACTCGAATTGATGCCACGAATATGGCTGCCGGTAATGCCGGTGTAGACGCGGTTGATTTTGCAATCCGCCATCAATTCGGCTTCTTTAAGCGCCTGCTGAATGCTTTGCACTGTCGCATCAATGTTGACCACCACACCACGCTTGAGGCCATTGCCCGGTGCGATGCCCAAGCCTGCCAGTTTGAGCTCGCCGCCAGCCAACACCTCCGCCACAACCACCATAACTTTCGAAGTGCCGATATCTAAGCCCACGACGAGATCTTTGTATTCTTTTGCCATTTTATTTTTACCTCTTACTTCACGACCGCAGTCGCCGTCGCCGTCGTCGCGATGGTGGACACACCGTTGATGCGAATGGCATAACCTGCACCATGGCGCAAATCCACAGACTCGACGCGATCCCAGCCAGTGCGTTGATAAGAGTGGAGCACTTGTTTTTGTGTTGCAAGCAATTTCTCTACCCGCGCGATCACCTCAGCATTGCTGCCGCGCCCCAGTTCTATTTGCGTCCCGCTGTCCAGCTGCATACGCCAGCCATTGCGCGCAGACAGCTCTAGCTGCTCGATCGTCACGTCAGTGCTTTGCAAAATCTTTGACAGCAAGCGATACATTGCTAGCAGCTCCTTAGACGAGCCGTCAGAGCCCACCAAGCGTGGCAGCTCTTCAGCTTCTGCATCGCCGGCGTTCGCTTCAAACACTTCGCCCAAACTATTGACCATGCGTGATTCGCTGTCTGCGCCCCAAAAACCGCTTGAGCGATGCTCTTCTAGAGTCACGCGCAGACGATTGGGAAACTCGCGACGCACAGTTGCCTTACGCACCCAAGGCACCGACTCAAACACACTTTGAGCCTGCGCCAAATCGAGTGTGAAAAAATTGCCGCTGATGCGCCCACCCACGTTTGCTTTCAACGTGAGCGTGTTGTGATGCGCTGTATCGCCATCGATCACAATTTTCGACACCGCGAAAACAGGCTGCGCCATAGCCCAACGCACAGCCAGCCCCAAGCTCACCAAACAGGCAGCCACGCCAAGTAAGACAGCTACGATGTTCATCAAGCGAACATCCATCGGAGCAGGCGCGGCGCTTTCCCCTTGAAGCCTTGACCAGTTGGCCGTCGCATTCATGAGCGTGCTCCATCAAGTGTTGCCGTTGAAAGCACATCTTCGCAAAGTTGCTCATAGCTGATGCCAGCAGACCGGGCCGACATCGGCACGAGCGAATGGCTCGTCATGCCTGGGGAGGTGTTGATTTCCAGCAGATAGGGTTTGCGCGTGATTGCATCAATCATCACGTCGGCACGCGCCCAGCCACGGCAGCCTAGACTGCGGTAGGCCTTAAGCACCATGCTTTGGATGGCCTCTTCTTCGCCCGCTGGCAGGCCGCAGGGCACGATGTATTTCGTCTTGTCGCCGAAATACTTGTTGTGATAATCGTAATTGCCATCCGGTGCAACAATGCGAATGACTGGCAAAGCGCGAGCATCATCGCCCTCACCGATCAAAGGACAAGTTACTTCATCGCCTGCAATGAACTGCTCGCACAGCACCAAATCATCGTGCTTGGCAGCCAACTGATAAGCCGCATCGCATTGCCGCGCTTCGGTCACTTTCGCCAATCCGATGGTTGAGCCTTCGCGAGCGGGCTTGACAATCATCGGGCTACCCAACTCAATGAGCGCCTGCGCAGTCTCTTTGCCGCTGCGCACCATGCGCCAATCGGGTGTTGACAGCCCTTCGAAGCGCCAAATGCGCTTGGTCATAATTTTGTCGATCGCCACGCTGGATGCCATCACGCCAGAGCCCGTGTATGGAATTCCCAGCAACTCAAGCGCACCTTGCACTGTGCCATCCTCCCCATACCGGCCATGCAGCGCGATGAAGCAACGATCAAAGCCTTCTTTTTTAAGCTCGGAGAGATCGCGCTGCGCTGGATCAAAAGCATGAGCATCCATACCGCGCGAAGTCAATGCTGCCAACACGCCTGTACCAGACATGAGCGAGACTTCTCTCTCAGAGGAGGAGCCTCCGAACAACACTGCGATTTTTCCGTATTTGCTCATCTTTTTAAAGTGCTATTGCAGGAGATTATTACGCAATTTGCTCCTAATTTCGTAGCATATTGCATTTTGCGATCAATATTTGTGGTGTTTTTGCTATTCATTGCATAGCAGCCAATTTTCCAGGCACAGCGCCAATCGTTCCAGCGCCCATGC
>JAYSRZ010000511.1:0-1034 GCA_043720775.1 Variovorax sp.
CACATGCCAGCCATCATGGTTCAGCCGCGCAATCGCTTCCAGCGCGCCCGGCAGCGGAATCCACTCTTCCGGCGTTTTGACGAAGTCGTCGCTGTCAGCGTTGATGGTGCCGTCTCGGTCGAGGATGACGAGTTTCATGGATTAGCTTCCTGGGCGCGGCGCTGCGTCCATTGGGTGATGTGGGGCAAATTGTGTTTAATCGGATCAAGCATGGCAATCCGCTCAAGCAAGGTCTGCTGCTCCACCAAACTGCGCGCCAGCAAGACACGAATGAAATCTGCATCTTGGGGCCTGCCCGCCGCGCACTTGGAAGCCGCGAGGTCGTGCAGGTCTGGGCAGATGGCTGTGATCTCACCGAAATAGGTAAGTACAGCCCTGCTCATCCAGTCATTGGGCAGGCTTGCCGTTTCAGGACCAACGCCATCAACGTGATAGCCGAAAGTATCGTGAAACGTGGAATGCGCGCCGATGGCTCCATCAATCAGCTCAGATTTTTCAGGGTGCAGCGCGGGGTACAGGTCAATTTCAGTAGAAGCGAGCAAAGCGGCAGGCGGATGCTCAAGCAGCAATAAAACGGCTTGGCTGCCCACCAAAACGAAGCTGGTCTCATTCGATATGGCGGCGCTTGCCCGAAGCACATGCGCCAATTCATCGCGCTTCATCGGGTGTGCCCCATACTTTCATGGCGAAGCGCATGCCGCTCGGCAGGGGTTAATACAAAGCCCAGCGGCGAGGTATTGCGCAGCGTGGCTGCATGAGCATCCCCAGCGCACACACGTCTTTGCAGCTGGCTTAAGTCGCCCTTAAGCAAGGTACACCATTCATGCATGTAAGGGTCAGATGCGCTGTGGCCGCGCTGAGTTTGCCAGCGTTCAATCGTATGCAAGGCGCGCTCTACCAAAGCGGGCTGGGCAGCCAGTCGCTCAATGGCGGCTTGATGAAAAGCCTGGGTAAATGCGTGAATTTGCTGCTGCGACGGCATGACTTGATTATCACGGCGACTGCCTAAGCGGCCAACTTCGACAAGTCGGCCA
>JAYSRZ010000512.1:0-1033 GCA_043720775.1 Variovorax sp.
GGCTTAATGGAAGCGGCAAAAAACTACGACGATACCCAAGGTGCGCAATTCGAAACCTATGCTGCGCAGCGCATTCGCGGTGCCATGCTGGATGAGCTGCGCCAAGCCGACTGGTTGCCGCGTACCGTACGCAAAAGCTTGCGGCAAATCGAAGCCACCATCAATAAACTGGAACAGGCCAACAAGCGCGCACCCAACGAAGAAGAAGTTGCCAAGGCAATGGACATCGATATCGGTGCCTATCAACAAATGCTGCTAGACGCCCGCGGCCATCAACTACTGTATTACGAAGACTTGCAAGATTCCGATGATACCGATTTTTTCGAGCGCCATGTGGCGGGAGAAAGCGGCGATCCTCTGCAAATACTTGAAGACGCCGGCTTCCGAAAAATTCTGGCGAAAGCGATCAGCGCCCTACCCGAACGCGAAAAACAAATGATGGGCATGTACTACGAACAAGAACTCAACTTACGTGAAATCGGCGAAGTGCTGGGTGTCTCCGAATCGCGTGTGTGCCAGCTCCATAGCCAGGCCGTGGCGCGGCTCCGCGTCAAGCTGTTGGAATGGATTCAAGATAAACGCTAATCGCCGCTAAGGCGCAGGTATTGCTCCCAAATCCACCATGCGCAAATTTGATATCACCAGTTTTTTTGGCATCTTCCTAGCACTGGTCGCCCTCATCGGTGGGCATATCTTAGAGGGGGGGCACGCCAGTTCGCTGTTTCAAATCACGGCTCTTGTTATTGTGCTAGGTGGCACCTTAGGGGCCATCATGTTACAAAACCCGCTGGCCGTTTTTTTACGCGGCATGCGCATGGCGAAATGGGCCTTTGTGCCGCCACAGCAAGATCCTGCTTATCTCATCCAACAAGTCTCCGAGTGGAGTAACATCGCACGCCGTGGCGGACTCTTGGCTCTGGAGCCGGTCATTGAAGACCTAGACGATCCCTTCGCCAAACGCGGTCTACAAATGTTGATTGATGGTGCGGAACCCGAGACGCTGCGCGAGACGCTGCAAGTTGAAGTCGATGCT
>JAYSRZ010000513.1:0-1029 GCA_043720775.1 Variovorax sp.
ACACCGCACCATGGCGCACCGCTGGAGAAAGCGGGAAATTGGATCGATGTGCTCCTAGGCGTCACGCCCTACAGCGCACCCTTCAAAAGACTGGTCGAATTGCGCAGCTCAGGCATCACAGACCTGCGGTTTGGCAACGTGTTGGATAGCGATTGGCAAGATCAAGACCGCTTCAAATCCCAAAGCAAACAGCAACAAAACACACGCGAGCACTTGCCGCTGCCAGACAATGTCGCCTGCTTCACCGTGGCGGCAACTTTGGCTTCAAAGCGCAGCCTACTGGCCGACCGGCTGATGGGCGATGGCCTCGTGCCGCTGAACAGTGCACTTGGCAAACACGATGATTCAGCGCGCAGCTTGGCATTTTCAAAATCGTCGCAAATGGTTGTTTATCGTACGAGCCACATGGCGTTGCTGGGGAGCGTGGAGGTAAGTGAGCAGTTACTTACGTGGATAAGATAATTTCTAACTCGTTCTTTTTTGCTATATTTTTAATAGCTGCTTAGGCAATAAATACGCCAGCTAGAGTCATATTTAACCCATAAATCGACCATTCCATCGGTTTTAGCGCCTTTTTCTTGAAATTTGCCAGCTAAGCCCCAGTTAAACTCCTAGTCTGTCGCTGTTTTAACGGCAGCACGGCATTCTTTCTTCATTTTTAGATTCATTTTGACCACCATGACCAAGCAAACCCTGTCCTTCCAAGCCGAAGTAGCCCAACTGCTGCACCTCGTGACCCACGCGCTGTACTCCAACAAAGAGATTTTCATGCGCGAGCTGATCTCCAACGCCTCGGACGCCTGCGACAAGCTGCGCTTTGAAGCGCTGAACGACCCGTCGCTCTTCGAAGAAGCACCTCATCTGGACGTGCGCGTCAGCTTCAACAAAGAAGCCAAAACGCTGACGATCGCCGACAACGGCATTGGCCTCTCTCAACAAGAAGCCATCGACAACCTAGGCACCATCGCCAAAAGCGGCACCAAAGACTTTGTCTCCAAGCTCAGCGGTGATCAAAAAGCAGATTCGCAA
>JAYSRZ010000514.1:0-26204 GCA_043720775.1 Variovorax sp.
CACGCTCCAAGATCTCGCGGTCTTGCGTCTTTTCGTTCATGCCATCCACGCCCACTTCCAAACCTCGCAAGGCCTTTTGGAAGCTCTCTTGGAAGGTGCGCCCCATCGCCATCACTTCGCCGACGGATTTCATTTGCGTGGTGAGACGGTCATCCGCATCCTTGAATTTTTCAAACGCGAAACGCGGAATCTTCGTAACGACGTAATCAATGCTGGGCTCAAAAGAAGCAGGCGTTGCGCCGCCAGTGATTTCATTGCGCAGCTCATCGAGTGTGTAGCCGCAGGCGAGCTTCGCTGCCACTTTTGCAATTGGGAACCCTGTGGCTTTGGAAGCCAAAGCCGATGAACGCGACACTCGCGGATTCATCTCAATCACCACCATGCGCCCATCTTTCGGGTTGATGGAGAACTGCACATTCGAGCCACCGGTATCCACGCCAATTTCGCGCAGCACAGCAAGCGATGCATTGCGCAGAATTTGATATTCCTTGTCCGTCAAAGTTTGCGCAGGCGCAATCGTGATCGAGTCACCCGTGTGTACGCCCATCGGATCCAAATTCTCAATCGAGCAAATGATGATGCAGTTGTCCGCCTTGTCGCGCACCACTTCCATCTCATACTCTTTCCAGCCAAGAAGAGATTCTTCAATCAGCAGCTCGTTGGTGGGCGAGGCTTCTAAGCCGCGCTTGCAAATCGTCTCAAATTCTTCCGCGTTGTAAGCAATGCCGCCGCCTGTGCCGCCCAGCGTAAAGCTGGGGCGAATCACGGTAGGGAAGCCCAGTTTTTTCTGCGCTTCCCAAGCCTCATCCATCGAATGCGCAATGCCCGAGCGCGCTGAGCCCAAGCCAATCTTGGTCATTGCATCTTTGAATTTCAAGCGGTCTTCGGCTTTGTCAATCGCCTCAGGCGTTGCGCCGATCAGCTCCACCGCTTTGCCGGTGGCCGCGCCTTTGTACTTTTCCAGCACGCCGTTGTGCCACAAATCAAGCGCACAGTTCAGCGCCGTTTGCCCACCCATCGTCGGCAAAATGGCATCCGGCTTTTCTTTGGCAATGATTTTCTCCACCGTCTGCCAAGTGATCGGCTCGATGTAAGTCACATCCGCCGTAGCAGGATCGGTCATGATCGTCGCAGGATTGCTGTTGATCAAAATCACGCGATAGCCCTCCTCGCGCAGCGCCTTGCAGGCCTGCACGCCGGAGTAATCAAACTCGCAAGCCTGCCCAATAATGATCGGACCCGCGCCGATGATGAGGATGGATTTAATGTCTGTGCGTTTTGGCATATCTAGTCCTGAATAAAGCCAATGCGTTTTTTCTTCGCTGGCTCAGGGGGAGTCATGAGTTCTTTGATGGCATCGAAAACGATTTTGAAATGACCATCGTATTTGCGTTCCAGCGTGGCGAGCTGGCGCTTCAAATCTTCGTGTTCAGCAAGCATGCTGCGCAGCTTGACGAAGGTGCGCATGATTTGAATGTTGACGGCAACGGCCTCTGGGCTACCCAAAACGCTGGAGAGCATTGCCACGCCTTGCTCGGTAAATGCCATCGGCGATTTGCGTGTTCCGCCCCAACTTGAAGTCACAGATTGTGATATCAAGATTGTAAGCTCTTGATTTGTACGGATAAATTGAAAATCCTCGGGGAAGCGATCTAAGTTTCGACGCACCGCTTGCGTGAGAATCCGCGTCTCAATCCCGTACAAATTAGCAAGGTCGTGCGAGAGCATGACCCGCTGACCACGGATCGAATAAATCTTGGTTTCGATACCCGCGACGAGCTGCGCAGTGCCCTGCAAAACAACTCTCTTCTTCGGCTCAACCATCACTTGCTCTCCATCAACTTGATGAAGCGGTCAAACAAATAAGAAATATCATGCGGCCCCGGTGAGGCCTCAGGATGACCTTGGAAGCAGAAGGCGGGTTTGTCGGTGCGTGCCAAGCCTTGCAGCGTGTTGTCGAACAAGCTGATGTGTGTGGGGCGCAGGTTGGCGGGGAGTGACTTGTCATCGACCGCGAAGCCGTGGTTTTGGCTGGTGATGCTGACGCGGCCGTTGTCTAAGTCTTTGACAGGGTGATTAGCACCGTGGTGGCCGAATTTCATTTTGAAGGTTTTCGCGCCGCTGGCCAAGGCCATGATTTGGTGACCTAGGCAGATGCCGAAGGTGGGCACGCCGGCTTCGATAATCTCGCGCGTGGCGGCAATCGCGTAGTCGCAAGGCTCTGGATCGCCAGGGCCATTCGATAGGAACACACCGCTGGGCTTCATGGCGAGCACGTCTTTAGCAGACGTTTGCGCAGGCACGACGGTGACTTGGCAGCCGCGCTCGGCGAGCATGCGCAAGATGTTTTTCTTTACGCCGTAGTCGAAAGCGACAACGTGGAATTTTGGATTCGTTTGTTGGCCGTAGCCCGGTTTGCCGTGTTCGTTAAACAACTTCCATTCTGTTTCAGTGAAGGCGTATTTCTCACTCACGCTGACCACTTTGGCCAAATCCAAGCCTGCCATCGAAGGCGCGGCTTTGGCTGCGGCCAAGGCTTTGTCCACATATGCTTGCGTGACTTCTTCGCCAGCTTTTAGCGCCACAATCGCGCCATTTTGCGCACCTTTGCTGCGCAGCAGACGAGTGAGTTTACGGGTATCGATGCTGGCAATTGCCACGCAGTTCTCAGCAACGAGATACTGCGACAAAGTTTGCGTGCTGCGAAAGTTGGATTCAAGCTGCGGCAAATCTTTGATGATCAGGCCAGCGGCAAACACTTTGCGAGATTCAACGTCTTCTGCATTGATGCCAGTGTTGCCAATGTGAGGATAGGTGAGCGTGACGATTTGCTGGCAGTAGCTGGGATCGGTCAAGATTTCTTGGTAACCGGTCATCGAGGTGTTAAACACGACTTCGCCGACGGTTTGGCCAGCAGCGCCGATGGATTCGCCGATGAAGACTGAGCCGTCTGCCAAGCAAAGGAGGGCGTGGGGATGTTTGCCCTTGAGAGAAGAAAGCACTGGGTTAACTCCGTAGAAGTTATGCGTACGCCCAGTGCCGCATGTCCACCCCAATTGCTGAATATTTGCTGCAATTTCTGCTTTGCAAATTTAGCGGGGCGAAGACGGTGCTCTTGAGTGGAGATGCTGATTTGCGCTAGGCAGTACGTGGGTAATTAGTAAGTTAAGAGTATAGCTCAGAGGGGTATGCAAAAAATGCATGCCACGGCCGAAACCAGCTTAGGCCGCTCTGGCAGCAGCGCTCGCATGCAGGCAAATCGCTGCCGCTGCAGCCACGTTCAGTGACTCTTGTCCACCGGGCTGCGCGATGCGCACATACGAATGCGCCATCGCTTCCAGCTCCTGGCTCACGCCTTGCCCTTCATGGCCAAAGATCCAAGCAAAATCGGGCAGCAGAGCACGTGGATTGTGCGTGAGGCGCTCATTTTTTGATATCGGGTACTGTGCTTGCAGCTCATGAAGATACTGCCCACGATGGCTGCTGGTCACGGCCAATGGATATTTAAACCCCAGCAATTTATCCAGCGATGCCCCTTCGACGATCCGCAGAGAAAAATGTGCCCCCATGCCCGCTCTCAACACTTTCGGGCTCCACAACGCCGCCGAGCCGCTGAGCGCAATGATCTGCTCAAACCCAAACGCTGCTGCGCTGCGCAAAATGCTGCCCGCGTTGCCAGGATCTTGCAGGCGATCCAAGATCACACTGCGCGCGCTTTGATCGATGGCCGTTTCTTGAGGTAAAGCCAGCACCAGAGCGATGCCAGAAGCCGATTCCAAGCCACTGATGCTCTGCATGAGTGCATCAGAAATTACTATCGTTTTGATAGCGCTCCGCGCACATTCCATTTGGGCTAGATGCAGTTTTTTCTCTGAGATCACTGCGATTTCAGCCTTCAAACCTTTTCCACTGGCTGCTTCGCACAAATGCTCGCCTTCGATCCACGCGCGCCCGGTCTTACGGTAGGCCGCACCATCAGAACACAAGCGGCGCAACTCTTTGATGAGCGGATTGCTTTGCGAGGTAATGATCTCTGATTGGCTCGTCATGCAGCATGCTCCGCGATGGCACGAGCTACTGGCGCATAGCTTTTGCGATGGATAGGTGAAGCACCGTGTTTTTTCAATGCCGCCATGTGCTCGGCTGTGCCATAGCCTTTGTGTTGATTGAAGCCGTATTGTGGATACAGAGCATGCATTTCTTCGCATTGGTGATCTCGCGTCACTTTAGCGATGATGGACGCAGCAGAGATCGCTTTGACTTTAGCATCGCCACCAACGATGGCCTCAGCCAATATATCCAGCTGTGGAATCCGATTGCCATCAATCAACACTTTACTGGGCTTGAGGCGCAAGCCATTGACGGCGCGCTGCATGGCCAGCATTGTGGCTTGCAAGATATTGAGCCGATCAATCTCTACGACGCTGGCTTGGCCCACGCTCACGCAAAGCGCTTTCGCATGAATATCGATGAACAACTTTTCGCGGCGCAAGGCGGTGAGTTTTTTTGAATCATTCAAACCGGCAATCGGATTCAGATCATCCAAAATCACAGCTGCAGCCACCACATTGCCAGCGAGAGGCCCGCGCCCTGCTTCATCAACGCCTGCTATCAAACCAGGAGCGTCCCACGCAAATTCCACTTGGATCACAGCCACTTTCTTCTTTCGAACCGGCTTGGCATCAGAGCGCTTCTTCCTTGCCTTAGGCAAAGGTGGCAGGGCCAGCAGCTCCGGCTGAAGAGATGTTTTAAGCATGCGTGACATGGTTGATCACAGCGTCGATGGCATTCGCGCAAAGCCGAGGCGTATCGCGCAGCAGGTTCTCATGCAAAGCAGCAAAGCGTTTTTCTACAGCGCTCATACTTTCTGGCGCATCGAGCCAAGCAAGGATTGCGGCTGCCAGCGCCTTGGGCGTGGCATCTTCTTGAATTAACTCGGGCACAACAAAGTCACCACACAAAATATTAGGCAGACCCACCCAAGGCTGTAGTTTTTTGCGCTTCATAATCGCCCAGCTCAGCGCATTCATGTTGTAAGTGATCACCATCGGGCGCTTGAACAACGCAGCTTCTAACGTGGCCGTGCCGCTGGCTACCAGCGCCACATCGCAAGCAGCTAGCGCGAGGTGCGACTGCCCGTCAAGCAACTGCATATCACCCTGAACGCCTGCTGCGCACGCAGCCCGTTCGATAGCATGTTTGAGCGAAGGCACGCAAGGCACTATAAATTTTATAGCACCTCGCGCAGTATTGATAAGCGCTACCGCCTCAAAATACCTTGAAATCAAATATTTGATCTCATCTTGCCTGCTGCCGGGCAACAGCGCAATCACGGTATCTGTAAGCAACAAACCCAGCTTCTCTCGCGCTGCATTTTTATCAGGCTGCATCGGGATCATCGGCGCAAGCGGATGACCCACATAGGTGGCTGCAATCCCTGCATCGTCATAGAGTTTTTTCTCAAACGGAAAAATGCACAGCACGTGATCGACTGCCGCGCGCATTTTCTCAATCCGCTTGGGCCGCCAAGCCCAAATGCTGGGGCTCACGAAATGCACCGTGCGAATCCCAGCGGCTTTAAGATCACGCTCTAAATCTAGGTTGAAATCGGGCGCATCAATACCGATAAATACGTCCGGCTTTTCAGCGATCAGTCGCGCCTTCAGTTCATTGCGAATCCGCAGCAATCCGCGATAGTGTTTGATGACTTCGATGTAGCCGCGCACCGCCAGCTTCTCACTGGGCCACCACGCTTGCATGCCACGCCGCTGCATCTGCGCACCACCAATGCCGACAAACTCAGCATCTGGCCAGCGTGCCTTCAAACCATCGAGCAATAGACCGCCGAGCAGATCTCCCGAGGCTTCACCCGCAACAAGAGCAATCCGCATACCAGCACCCGCTCAGCGAACAATGCCGCGCGTGGCATTGCTCAAAAAGTCCAGCATGGTTTGCACATCGGGCGCAGCTTCTGCACTGCTCGACTTGAGCGCTTCGAGTTGCGCTTGAGCAGCCTCCAAGCTCAGGCCATCGCGATACAGCGCGCGGTGAATTTTTTTGATCACATCAAGCCGCGCTGCACTGAAATCACGGCGCTTGAGACCAACGAGATTGACTGCACGAACCGCTAGAGGATGGCCTTCCACCGTCATGAAAGGCGGCACATCTTGAGAAACGTGGCTTTGAAAACCAATCATCGCGTGCGCTCCCACATGCACAAACTGATGAATGCCCGACAAGCCCCCGATCACCGCCCAATCGCCAATATGCACATGGCCAGCCAGCGTCGCTTGATTTGCCATGATCGTGTGGTTGCCCACCTTGCAATCATGCGCAATATGCACATAGGCCATGAACCAATTGTCTGAGCCAATGCGCGTGATGCCTTCTTCTTTGTGGCTGCCGCTGTTAAAAGTACAGAACTCACGCACTGTGTTGCGGTCGCCGATGATGAGTTGCGTAGGGAAGTCTGCATGCTGTGTGGCATGCGCGATATCTTGCGAGATCGCACCGACCGAGCTGAATTGAAAGAAGCGGTTGCCCTGCCCAATCGTTGTATGCCCTTCAATCACGCAATGCGGGCCCACCACCGTTCCAGCGCCCATTCTCACCCTCGGCCCAATCAAGCTATACGCGCCCACCTCGACCGAGCTGTCAAGCTCAGCGCCACTACTCACGATGGCTGTGGGATGAATACGCTGTGGATTCATACGCTTGTCTTGTCTCAAAAACATCAGACCTTGCGCATCGTACACATCAAATCAGCTTGCGCCGCCACTTCGTCGCCGACGTAGGCCGTGCAGTTGAATTTGTAGATACCCGCCTTGCTGCGCTCCAGTTTGGAATTCAGAATCAATTGATCACCGGGCTCAACAGGGCGTTTGAAGCGCGCATTGTCAATACCGACGAAATACACCACAGCACTTGGATCAAGCTCTTGCCCCATCGCATCAAAAGCTAACAGAGCAGAGACCTGAGCTAAAGCCTCCAGCATTAACACACCCGGCATCACCGGACGATGCGGAAAATGACCGGGGAAAAAAGGCTCGTTGATCGAAACGTTTTTGAGACCCTTGATGGAAACGCCTTTTTCAATTTCCAGCACACGATCCACAAGCAAGAATGGGTAACGATGCGGGAGTTTTTGAATGATTTGGTGAATATCCATCATGGCGTGTATGTCTGTGTCTGTTAAAGATCAAGGTGCTTCAGTCAAGCGCTTTTCCAGCTCGCGGATGCGTTCGCGTAGCTTGTGTAATTGTCGCAGGGTCACGGCGTTTTTCTCCCATGCGGCGTTTTTATCGATAGGGAAAAAACCGGTGTACAAGCCCGGCTCGGTGATCGAGCGCGTCACTGTCGTTGAAGCGGAAATATTCACGTGATCAGCAATCGTCAAATGCCCAAGAATCGATGCGCCGCCTCCCACTGTGCAATATGCGCCAATCGTGGCGCTGCCCGCCACGCCAGAATTTCCTGCCATGGCCGTGTGCTTTCCAATCCGCACGTTGTGGCCGATTTGTATCAGGTTATCGAGTTTGACGCCATCTTCAATCACCGTGTCATCCAGTGCGCCGCGATCAATGCAAGTGTTAGCTCCAATCTCCACATCATCGCCAATCCGCACAGCAGCAAGCTGCTCAATTTTTTCCCAAGATTTGTCGTGGCGCGGAGCAAAACCAAAACCATCCGCGCCAATGACTACACCGCTATGGATGATGCAGCGTTGACCAATCTGACAGCCCTCACCCACCGTGACTCTTGCTGCAAGCTGTGTTTGCGCACCAATGCTCGCACCAGCGCCTACAAAGCACATGGCGCCAATTGAAGCACTGGGATCAATGTGCGCAGATGCGTCAACGACGGCACTGATATGAACGCCTGCAACCGTACCACCTCGTTGTTGCAGACGCCACCACTGCGTTAGTTTGGCGAAATAGAGATAAGGCGAGTCCGTCTTAATCCATGCCCGTCCTTGCATGAGCCAGTTTTGAATGTCAGCGGCTGATTCGGGCGAGACGATGACACAGCTCGCCTGCGTTTGCATCAGTTGCTGGGCGTAATTCGCATGACTTAAAAAGCTGATGTCACCAGCTCGCGCAGAAAGCAAAGGGGCAATCCGCGTGATGACTAAGTTGCCATCTCCTTCAAGCGTGCCCCCCAGCGCATCTACGATTTGCTTGAGCGTCGGACGCATCAGAGGCCTTGAGGCGCCGGCCAAGCTGTCAACGCACGCCAGAAGCGTCCAGCGCCTTGATCACGCGCTCGGTGATGTCATGCTTAGGATTGAAATAGACGGCTTCTTGCAAAATTACGTCATATTTTTCGGCTTCGGCGACTTGCTTGACGATGCGGTTGGCTCGCTCAAGCACGCCTTGCAGCTCCTCATTTTTTCGATTGTTCAAATCTTCTTGAAATTCCCGGCGCTTGCGTTGGAAATCACGGTCTTGGTCAACCAAAGTGCGCTGGCGAGTATTACGCTGAGTCTCCGACAAAGTGGGTGTGTCTTTTTCAAACTTCTCAGTGGCCACGCGCAGGGTCTCGCCTTGTGCTACCAATTCGCGCTCTCGCTTTGAGAACTCCGTCTCTAGCTTGCCCTGCGCCGATTTAGCCATATTCGCTTCGCGAAAAATGCGGTCGGTATTAACAAAACCGATACGAAAATCTTGCGCGTGCGCAACAGTGCCGAGCAAGCCGACGAGTGCACAGCTAACAACGAACAGGCGGTGGGATAACTTCAATTTCATAGTAAGCATCTTCAAAAGGTGGTTCCGATTTGGAATTGCAATCTTTGGATTTTATCCCCAGCTTGCTTGCGGATGGGATTAGCGAAGGCAAGGCGCAGTGGGCCAACAGGCGAGACCCAACTCAGACCCACGCCAACCGAGGCTCGAATGTCTTTCACACTCAATTTTTGGTTTTCACCAAACACATTGCCCGCATCGACAAAACCAAACACGCGAAGCGTGCGGTCATTGCCGGCCCCAGGCAACGGCGCTTGAATTTCAATGGCTCCGATCATCTTCTTTGGCCCGCCAAGGTAAGCACCAGTCACATCTCTGGGGCCAAGCGTGCCCTGCTCAAAACCGCGCACTGAACCCAGGCCACCAGCGAAACTGTTTTTAAACACGGGGAAAGGAGTTGATCCAAGCCCTTTACCCCAGCCCAACTCACCGTTGAAAGCCACGGTCAGCTTTTTGCTCAGGGGAATGTAGGTTTGATACTGATATCCAGCGCGCAAAAATTTTGCATCTCCTGCAACGCCCCAGTCGCCATTGAGCCTTTGCACGCTGCCAGAATTGGGCGAGATTGCACTGTCTCGGGTGTCGCTTGACCAGCCCAAGGTCAAGGGGAAAAGCGTGCTCTTCAAGCCCGCTTTGTTGGAAAAGGCCAAGTAAGCGGCTGGCAAATTTGTGCCTGGGACGATTTGCGTTACCTCGACTCCGCCACCGAAAAACACGGTGTTTTGCTCCGAAAACGGCACGCCAAACTTGATGCCAGCACCACGGGTATTGAGCCGATAATCACTCGAGTTTTCAACAACTGGCTTCTGATTACGAAAGTAAAGCTCTAATGTACGAGATACACCGTCCTGAGTAAAGTACGGATCGACTGCTGTGAAAGCGAGCGTGCGATTGAGCTTAGAGGTGTTGAGATCAACGCCTAAATAATTACCAGAACCAAACACGTTCTCTTGTGTAATTTTGAATTGCAAAGAAAGCTTGTCAGCGCTTGAAAAACCTGCGCCTAGCACTAGGTTACCGGACGGCTTTTCTTCCACTTTGACGTTGACATCCACTTGGTCGTTGGTGCCCGGAACATCAGACGTGTCAATATCCACTGTCTTAAAAAATCCTAAGCGATCCACACGATCACGCGAGAGTTTGATTTTCTCGCCGTCATACCAGCTCGATTCGAACTGACGAAATTCCCGGCGAATCACTTCATCACGCGTGCGATTGTTGCCGGCGATATTGATCTTGCGCACATAAGCACGGCGCGAAGGCTCAGCCATCAAATTGATCACGACTGTGCTGTTCACGCGATCAATGTCTGGTCGTGCTTGCACTTGCGCAAATGCATACCCAAAATTACCAAAGTAGTCGGTAAATGCTTTTGAGGTTTCAGCAACTCGCTCAGAGTTGTAGGCTTGTCCGGGCACGATGGTGACGAAAGTTTTGAATTCGTCTTCCTTGCCTAGGAAATTACCTTCCAGCTTCACACCAGCCACCGAAAAGAGCGCCCCCTCCGTGATGTTGACCGTGATGCCAATGCTTTGTTTGTCTGGCGAAATAGCGACTTGCGTTGAGTCAATCTTGAATTCGAGATAGCCGCGCGTTAAATAATACGAGCGCAAAGTCTCAAGATCTGCATTGAGCTTGGTTCGTGAATACCGGTCACTCTTGGTGTACCAAGACAGCCAGCCGCCGGAGTCTTGGTCAAATAATCCTTTGAGTGTGCCTTCGCTGAAAGCTTGCGCTCCCACAATATTGATTGTCTTGATCTTGGCCACATCACCTTCAATCACGTTGAAATTTAAATTAACACGATTGCGATCCATCGGTGTCACAGTGGTGATCACTTCTGCACCATAGAGGCTGCGGCTCAAATACTGGCGCTTGAGCTCTTGTTCAGCGCGATCGGCGAGAGCTTTGTCAAAGGATCGTCCCTCGGCCAAGCCTACATCACGCAAGGCCTTGGTGAGCGCTTCCTTATCGAACTCTTTCGTGCCGGTAAAGCTCACATCGGCGATAGTTGGCCGCTCTTCAACGATCACAACGACCACAGAGCCCTGGACATCGATGCGCACATCTTTGAAAAGCCCAAGACCAAACAAAGATCGGATTGCCGCAGAGGC
This sequence comes from Variovorax sp., assembly GCA_043720775.1. GTDB lineage: Bacteria > Pseudomonadota > Gammaproteobacteria > Burkholderiales > Burkholderiaceae_C > JANMDU01. The sequence goes on from JAYSRZ010000514.1 coordinate 10,856, forward strand.
TTTGTCATCGTTGTAGGTGTCGCCCACTTGAAAAGGCAAGCTTACAAAAATCGTACCGGGCTCGACACGCTGCAAGCCCTCCACACGAATGTCTCGCACAGTGAATGGATCAATTGCCCATGCGTTTCCATGGACACATACTGCAAAAAGAGTAGCGCATAACGCACGAACGGCAAGCGCAGGCAGGGTTTTTCGATGCAAAATCATAATGTCAGGAGGTGTGAATGGCTGCAATTCAAGCGGCCCAGCAGCCTCATCTTTGTCTATCCAAAAATTCGGGTCACGTCGTTAAATAAGGCCACGGCCATCATGGCCATGAGCACAACTACTCCGCCGCGTTGAAAGCGCTCGAGCCATGCTTGCGACACAGCTTTACCCGTAACGCCCTCCCATAGATAATACATGAGGTGGCCACCATCTAAGACCGGCAGAGGCAGAAGATTCAAAACACCTAGGCTCACGCTGATTAAAGCCAAAAAAATCAAATATTGCACCAACCCCAAACTAGCCGACTTGCCTGCCACGTCGGCAATAGTCAATGGTCCACTCAGATTCTTCAGGGACGCTTGGCCGATCAGCATCTTGCCCATCATCCGCAAGGTGAGCCTGGAAATGTCCCACGTCTTCTGCACACCCAGCGTCAGTCCCTCGACGAATCCATAACGAACATGCGTCATTTGTGGCGCTCCGCCCACGAATGCTTCGATCCGGCCGGTCGTAACATCGCCCTCTTTTTTTGCAATGACAGTTACTGGCAGTTCTAGGTTTTGCCCACTACGTTCTACAACCCAAGCTTTTTTGACAGGCAAATCGGCTTGCACTGAGGCACGGATCGCGTCTCGCAGCTGACCTCCATCTCGTATTGCGACACCATCAATTGACAACACACGGTCGCCTTGCTTCAAGCCTGCTTTATCGCCCGCCCCACCGGAAACGAGCTCGCCCATCACAGGCGGCGTAAGAGGTGCAGCCAGCCCGATCTTGCGATACATCTGTGCATCAGCTTCACGGATATCCAATTGCGTGACTGCCAGCTTCACCTGTTTGCCAGAATCGCGCCCGGCCTCGCGCACTTTCATCGTCAGATCGTAGCGATCCAGCGCCGCACGGGTCAGCTGCCAACGCAAGTCCTCCATAGAGCGGATGGGTTCGGCCTCACCGCTTGAGTCACTTACGCTGAGAATTTCATCCCCCGCCTTCAAGCCCGCCATCGCTGCAAGCGATGCAGTTGGGGGCTCTGCAATGATCGCTTTGGCTTGACTCGAACCCATCCAATTAACGATGGCATAAAGCACAACAGCGAGAAGCAAATTGGCGATGGGGCCAGCCGCCACGATAGCCGCGCGTTTTGCAAGAGGTTGTGCATCAAAAGATACCGCCTTGAGATGCTCAGGCGCAGCCTCACCTTGCCCAACCATCTTCACATAGCCACCCAAAGGAAAGGCGGCGATCACAAACTCAGTGTCTTGTCCGGGATGCTGTTTTTTCGGTTTCCACTTGATGAGCGGCATCCCGAAGCCTACTGAGAATCGTGTGACCTGAACACCGCAAGCGACCGCGACACGGTAATGCCCATACTCATGAATGGCGATCAACAGTGCCAAAGCCAACACAAACGAGACAATCGTCAACATACGAGACCCTTTACCAATTGGTTTGCTGCTGCTCGGCTGATTTGATCAAGCCCAAGCAAATCATCTACATTTTGCAGTTTAGAGGGCGTGACTCGGTTTAGAGTTTCTGTGTTGACGTGATGAATTTGATCAAAGCGTATTTTTTCATCCAAGAAAGCAGCCACTGCAACTTCGTTCGCTGCATTGAGAATGGCACAAGTGCCCTCGCTCGCAGCCAAAGCGTCCCATGCGAGAAACAGTCCGGGAAATCGTTCGCGCTCGGGCGCTTCAAACGTCATCGCGCCAAGCTTGGAAAAATCCAAAGCTGCCGCGCCACTTTCAATGCGCTCAGGCCAAGACAATCCATAGGCGATCGGTACGCGCATATCAGGCGTCCCCAGTTGCGCCACAGTTGATGCATCAAGATATTGCACCATTGAATGAATGATTGATTGCGGGTGGATAACAACATCAATTTTCTCTGCAGGCATGCCAAACAAATAATGCGCCTCAATCACTTCAAGTGCCTTGTTCATCATCGTGGCTGAATCCACCGAAATCTTCCTTCCCATCACCCAGTTCGGATGCGCCACTGCTTGAGCTGGCGTCACCTCACGCAACGTAGCGATGTCACGCGTTCGAAATGGGCCGCCAGAGGCCGTCAGAATGATTTTTTCAACGCGCCTGGCCCATGTGCTTGCATCATCAGGCAAACTTTGAAAAATTGCGGAATGCTCGCTATCGATAGGCAGAAGTAGGCCACCGCCGCTGCGCACGGCATTCATAAACAGATCCCCACCCAACACCAAAGCCTCTTTGTTGGCCAGCAGCAATCGCTTGCCCGCTCGCGCCGCAGCAAGGCTAGGCGCCAAACCCGCTGCACCAACAATTGACGCCATCACAATATCCGTGCGCGCATCAGACGCTATGCTTTCGATAGCGCTCTGCGCATATTCTACGGACGTTTTTAGGTTTTTCTCTTTAAGAATGCTGGCGAGCCGCTCCGCAGACGAAGCATCCGTCATCACCACACGTTGAGGTTTAAATTGCTCAACTTGGCTGGCCATATCCGCCACATTTGTTGCTGCAGACAGAGCGAACACCTCAAAACGATCCGGGTGCCTAGCGATCACATCCAAAGTGTTTTTGCCTATGGAACCGGTTGATCCCAAGATGGTGATGCGCTGTTTTCTCATGTGCTTCTTTATGCCAATGAGTACAACATCATGCCTAGTGGCAAAGTAGGAAGCAGCGCATCAATGCGATCCAACACGCCGCCATGACCGGGCAGCAAGCCACTCGAGTCTTTCATTCCAGCACTGCGTTTGACCAGTGACTCCACCAAATCGCCAACGACGCTCATGGCGACCATCAGCAAAGCGCCTAGTATCACAAGCAACCAACCGTGTCCGGCCAGCAACCGTTGATAGAGCGAAGGAGAATCTGCGCCCACAGGCTGCCAAATAGCCCAAGCAATCGCCAAAAGCAGGACAGCCAGCATGCCGCCATAGACACCTTCCCAGCTTTTACCAGGGCTGATGTGGATCGCCAATTTCTTCCGCCCAAAGCGCCGCCCGGCGAAATACGCGCCGATGTCTGCAATCCAAACCGTCACCAACAAGGACAGCAGAAAGTTAACGCCGATCTGACGAGCCTGAACCACAGCCAACCACGCCAAACAGAGCAATACCAATCCCACGACCACACGCAACCACTTGTGATACCCGCTCCACGCACCCACACCCCGTTTCACAAGCCACGCACCGAGCACAATCCAAACGGCGCCCGCCACAATCCACATCGCCGGGGACTTTACATAAGGCAAGCCCAGCTTCCAAAACGCGAGGCAAAGCACCAGCCCATCGATGCCAATGAAAATTGCAGATGCGCCCGAATAGCCGTTAAGCCGCCCCCATTCCCAGCAAGCCAAGACAATCAGCACCAAACTCACAGCCATAAACCATGCCGTTTGCTTGGTAAACAACGCCGGCAGCAGGATCGCAAGCAATGCAATCGCGGTGATGATTCTTTGTTTGAGCATGTGCGTTGCGTGTTTTCAGTCAAGACTGGCAGCGCTGACGATTTGCTCGGATGTCTTGCCGAATCGCCGCTCGCGCTGCGTATACGCTTTAAGCGCCTCGTCTAGCGCGGCTTCGTCAAAGTCAGGCCAGAGTTTGTCGCTGAAATACATCTCACTGTAAGCACACTGCCACAGCAGAAAATTACTGATGCGAAATTCTCCACCAGTGCGGATCAGCAAATCAGGATCGCTGACATGAGCAGTGGCCATTTCTTGGCTAAGTGCAGCCTCGTCAATCGCCACACCACGGGTTGCGAGCTTCTGCGCCGCCTGAACAATGTCCCACCTGCCTCCGTAATTGAAGCAAACATTCAATGTCAATTTACTGTTGGTTGATGTCTCTCGTTCAGCTTGCGCGAAGCTGGCGCAGACGCGCTCAGAGATACGTTGGCGGTCACCAATGAAGCATATTCGCACCCCGTTGTCCGCCAAGGTTTTGAACTCTCTTGTTAATACAGCAAGCACCAAACCCATCAGATCTGACACCTCTTCATGCGGACGATTCCAGTTTTCCGATGAAAACGCGAACACAGTGAGCGTCTGAACGCCTCGCTCTGCGCAAGCGCGCACACATCGAATAAGAGCATTCACACCTTGCCTATGCCCTGCCAGACGCGGCAAAAACCTCTGATTGGCCCAACGTCCGTTGCCATCCATCACGATTGCAATATGTTTTGGCGTAGTCATTTGAGCGTGGAACAGAGTCAGGCAGTTTGAAATGATCTAGGCAAGAAGCTGGAAAGTATCAAAGCGTTTGCATCAAGGCTCATTCCTAAATGGCCAAAATTTCTTTTTCTTTGTCGGCTACCAAACGATCTACCTCTACGATAAATCGATCCGTCGTTTTTTGTGTTTCGGTATCCGAGCGTTTTTGCTCATCCTCAGAAGCGAGCTTGTCTTTCACCAGCTTTTTTACACCTTCAATGCTATCGCGCCGCAAATTTCGGATGGCAATCTTCGCATTTTCACCATCATTGCGCACCAACTTCGTCATTTCCTTGCGACGCTCCTCGCTCATCGAGGGCATGGGCACGCGAATCAGATCACCCATCGAAATTGGATTGACACCCAAATCGCTATCGCGAATCGCTTTTTCAACTTTCGCTCCCAGGCCTTTTTCCCAAGGCTGCACACTGATCGTTCGGTTGTCCAGAAGAGTAATGTTGGCCACCTGATTGAGTGGCGTCGGGTTGCCGTAATAGTCCACCATGATGGAATCAAGAATGGCAGGATTGGCGCGACCCGTGCGGATTTTCCCTAGATTATTTTTCAAGGCCTCAATAGATTGCGCCATCTTGGCTTCGGTCGTTTTTTTAATGTCTGCAATACTCATAACAACTCCTTCAAACATGCACCAATGTGCCTTCGTCTTCGCCCAATACGACGCGCTTCAACCCACCCACTTTAAAGATGGAAAACACTTTGATCGGCAGCTTTTGATCACGACACAGTGCAAATGCTGCTGCATCCATCACACCTAAATTTTGCCTCATCGCCTCATCAAAGCTAAGTTTGGCGTAGCGCGTCGCTGTGGGGTCTAATTTAGGATCTGCGGTGTATACGCCATCGACCTTGGTTGCCTTCAAAACAATTTCAGCACCAATTTCTGCGCCACGCAGCGCTGCAGCCGTGTCGGTTGTAAAAAAGGGATTGCCCGTCCCGGCAGCAAAGACAACCACCTTACCCTCTTCTAAATATTGCAAAGCCTTGGGGCGCACATAGGGCTCGACCACTTGATCAATATTGATCGCGCTCATCACACGTGCTGTCATTCCGGCGTGATTCATCGTGTCGGCCAGCGCGAGCGCATTCATCACTGTCGCGAGCATACCCATGTAATCAGCGGTCGCTCTGTCCATCCCTACCGCACCGCCGGCGACACCACGAAAAATATTGCCGCCGCCAATAACAACGGCGACCTGAACACCCAACTCCGTGATTTCCTTGATTTCGCCGACCATGCGAGCGATCGTCGCACGGTTGATACCAAACGCGTCATCACCCATCAAAGCCTCGCCGGAGAGCTTGAGCAAAATACGTTTGTACACCGGTGCAGCCATGGATTATTTCCTTATATTAGTGCTCTGCATTATCTGCGATTTCATGCAGGCTTTTCGCCTGCAAAGAGGCTTGCATGCGCCTGATGCCGCTTGCGACAGCATTGCAACTCTTCACACATAAAAAAGCGGCTAAAAAGCCGCTTTTTTGGTCAACTGAGATCAATCATTTTGCTTATGCAGCGCCTTTGGCAGCGGCCACTTGCGCGGCCACCTCTGAAGCAAAGTCGTCTACCTTTTTCTCAATGCCTTCGCCCACGACGTAGAGCGTGAAACTCTTCAATGTGGTGTTTGCAGCTTTGAGATAAGCCGCGACTGTCTGCTTACCGTCTGCAGCTTTCACGAACACTTGGTCGAGCAGGCTAACTTCTTTGAGATACTTCTGAACAGAGCCTTCGATGCGCTTGGCCACGATTTCAGCCGTTTGGGCTGGCTTGCCAGCTGCTTCCAATTCTTTGCGGGCTTCATCAGCCTTGCCGATCGCCACAGCGCGTTCTTTTTCTATCAACTCGGCAGGCACATCCGCGCTTGAGAGAGACACAGGTTTCATCGCAGCAATGTGCATCGCCACGTCGCGTGCAGCTGTCTCGTCGCCTTCGAACTCCACAGCTACGCCAATACGCGTGCCATGCAAATAAGTTGCCACTTTACTGCCTGAGGCGAAGCGCTTGAAGCGGCGAAAGCTCATGTTCTCGCCGATCTTGCCGATCAAGCCCTTGCGCACATCTTCCAACGTGGGGCCAAAGCCGTCCATGTTGAAAGCCGTTGCGCTGAGTGCCGCAACGTCTGCTGGGTTTGCAATGGCGACCGCCTTGGCCGCTTGGTTGCAAAGTCCGAGAAAATTGTCGTTTTTGGTCACGAAATCTGTTTCGCAATTGATCTCGATCATGCCAGCAGTGTTGCCATCAACATAAGCTGTGACGACACCTTCTGCGGTGATGCGGCTGGCGGCCTTGCCGGCCTTGTTGCCAAGTTTGACACGCAAAATTTCTTCGGCCTTAGCCATATCGCCATTGGCCTCTGTGAGCGCTTTTTTGCACTCCATCATTGGGGCGTCTGTCTTGCCGCGCAATTCTGCGACCATGCTTGCTGTGATTGTCATATCTGTTCCTTTAACAAGAAATTGGAGAGTCTTTCGGGAGTTCGTAGCCCAAGAAAAAAGGGGCAACACAGTGCCCCTTCAATCGAGGGGAAGCTAGGCGTTTAAGCGGCTTGTCCTTGAGCGACTTCAACGAATTCATCACTGCCGCTCTGCACTGCTTTGACGACTTCTTGTGCGGCGTTTGCACGGCCTTCAAGAATCGCATCAGCCACACCGCGTGCGTAGAGCAATACTGCTTTTGCAGAGTCATCATTTCCTGGGATCACATAGTCGATGCCCTCTGGCGAGTGGTTGGAATCGACCACGCCGATGATAGGAATGCCCAATTTGCGAGCTTCTTGCACTGCAATTTTGTGATAACCCACGTCGATCAAAAAGATGGCGTCTGGTAAGCTGGGCATATCGGCAATGCCACCGATGTCTTTTTCGAGCTTCGCCATCTCACGTGAGAAGGTCAACTGTTCTTTTTTGCTCAAAGCATCGAGCCCAGTTTCTTGCTGAGCCTTCATGTCTTTGAGGCGCTTCAAGCTGCCTTTGACCGTTTTAAAGTTGGTCAACATGCCGCCGAGCCAGCGCTGATTCACGAAAGACACACCTGCACGGGCGGCTTCTGCTGCCACGATATCGCGTGCTGTGCGCTTCGTGCCAACGATCATGATGTTGCCTCGGTTGGCCGAGAGTTGGCGTACAAATTTCATCGCTTCCTCATACATCGGGAGAGACTTCTCCAAATTGATGATGTGGATTTTGTTGCGGTGACCGAAGATGTACGGAGCCATCTTTGGATTCCAGAAACGGGTTTGGTGGCCGAAGTGGACGCCTGCGTCCAGCATTTCGCGCATGGATATTGCCATGATTATTTCCTAAGGTTGGGTCTAAAAACAGCTCGTATCGTGGTCTGTAACTCATCTCTGAATTGCGAAACACAACACCTTGGTTGAGCCGGTTTGCGAATATTTGCCAACAAAAATCGCGATATGCGATTTATGTAGCAAAGCCTTTTATTATAGCAGCATGCTCGCCCTCTCAGACCTATTCACGACACGAGAATCATTACTCAGCGGACAAACAACCGCCTTGGCTCAAATGCAAAACTGCTTGGCCATTGCCCAGTCCGAGGCATGCACGAGCACCTTTCGCAGCATCAATCCTTTTGCGAATCAGCAAGCAAGCGCGATGGCGCAGAATTTACCACTGGCTGGCTTAGCCATTTCGGTGAAAGATTTGTTTGATGTGGCCGGCGAAGTATCAGCCAGCGGCAGCAATGTGATGGCAAGCAACACGCCGGCGAGGCAAGATGCAGTTGCTGTAGCCAGGCTCAAAGCAGCCGGCGGCGTGGTTCTAGGGCGCACGCACATGGTGGAATTTGCTTTCTCTGGCATGGGCGTGAACCCACACTTTGGCACGCCAATCAATCCCCTAGCACTTGCTGTCGATCCACAAACACCTCGTATCCCAGGCGGCTCCTCCAGCGGCGCAGCAGTGTCAGTGGCCAGCGGCGCAGCGTTTGTTGGCTTGGGATCTGATACGGGCGGCTCGATCCGTATACCTGCAGCACTGTGCGGCTTGGTGGGCTTTAAGCCAACGGCCTCAAGCGTCCCGATGCAAGGCTGCGTGCCGCTTTCACACACGCTCGATAGCATTGGCGCGCTCAGCCGCAGCGTGCGCGATGCCACGCTAGCGCATGAAATTTTGAGCGGGCAACCCAAACCCACCCACGGCAAAGCGCTGAAGGATTGTCACTTTGCCGTCGCGCAAACCAATATGCTCGATGACTTAGATACAGATGTTGCCCAAAGCTTTGAACGCAGTTTGCAAGCGATTTCCAACTCAGGCGCGAAACTGACCTTCATTGCATTGCATGAAATCGCTGATTTGAGCCACATTCAGTCTCGGGGCGGTTTTTCAGCGCCAGAGTTGCAATCTTGGCTGATTCCCGCAGGCTTGTGGCCTGATCGCAAGCATGAGTTTGACCCACGCGCAGCGGCCCGGATCGCCATGGCTGATGGCATGAGCGCGGCAGACTATGTGCGCCTACAGATGGCGAGGCAGCAGTGGATTGCGCAAGTCAGCCGCGCCTTGCAAGGCTTTGACGGCGTGCTCTCGCCAACAGTGCCTTGGGTTGCCGCACCGATTGCTGAAGTCGCGCCGGGCGTTGAGCGCGACGCTGAGTTCTTCCGCATTAATGCGCTCATGCTACGCAACACAAGCGTGGTGAATCTGTTCGACGGTTGCGCGATCAGCATGCCTAATCAAGTCGAGGGCAGCTTGCCAACCGGATTGATGCTGTGGCACGGCGCAGGCTTCGATCACGCCATTTTGCAGCTTGCAGCACAAATCGAGCCGTGTTCACGGTTAAAATAGGACTATCATTTTAATAGCACCTTACGCAGTCTCTATAAGGGCTTGCATCAGTATTTGCTTAAAAATTAACATTCGTTTGAAAATATGAAGATTGCAGTTGTTGGGGCAGGCATTATCGGCATCACCACGGCGTATGAGCTGGCACGTGACGGCCACGAGGTGACTGTTTACGAGAGGCGAGGCGCGGCAGCTGAGGAGGCCAGCTTTTCAAATGCGGGCGTACTATCGCCGGGCTATGTCACGCCGTGGGCAGCTCCTGGAATGCCTTGGAAGGCGATAAAACAAATGCTTGGCACACACGCCGCATTTCGCTTGAGTTTGCCTCTTACGGGCTCTGATTTGGCTTGGCTTTGGCACTTCTTACGTGCATGCAATCTGCAAACCTTCCAACAGCATCGCACCGCCCTGCAACAGCTGGCTTTTTACAGCAAAAGCCAACTGCACGCCATCACAGAACGCCACAACTTGGAATACGATCGCTCGGCTGGCTACTTGATTGCATTGCGCACGGAAAAAGATCAAGCGTCGGTGCAACCCGGTCTTCAGGTACTGCGCGATTTGGGGGTCGCTTTTGCAGAAGTTGACGAACAAGGCGCACGCGAGATTGAACCGGCCATAAACCAAGACACGCGGTTTTCTGGCGCCATTCATTTGGCGCAGGATGAGGTGGCCAATTGCCGGCAGTTTGCCCTGTTGCTCAAAGACGAATGCCGCAAACTAGGTGTGCAGTTTGAATTCAACACTTCAGTGCAAAAAGTCCTCCCAGCCCAGAAGAATACTGCGCGAGGCGCTACTATTTTTGTAGCAAACATGCAAGCCAATTCGCAGCTTTCGTCGTTATTGCCAAGCGCAGGAGAAACCACAAGCGAGCTCGCCTTTGATGCGGTCGTGCTGTGTACTGGCGTACAGTCGGCCAAGCTGCTGCAACCGCTGGGCGTGCATCTGCCTATGCGCCCGGTGTATGGCTATTCAGTCAGTGCGCACATCAAAGAGCCATTGAATGCGCCGCGCTCAGGCTTGATGGACGAGCAATACAAAGTGAGCATCACGCGCTTGGGACAGCGTGTGCGCGTGGCCGGTGGTGCGCAAGTCGGCGGGCGAGCAGGCGATATGAATCGAGCCGCCATTGCGACCTTGTACAAAGTGCTACATGACTGGTTTCCCGGCGCAGCTGTCATGAGTCAGGGTATACAAGAATGGCAAGGCGCTCGCCCTATGCTGGCCAACCGACCGCCTGTCATCGGTCAAGCTGGCTTGGGTGGCTCTGTTTGGCTCAATCTGGGCCACGGCTCCAGCGGCTGGGCTTTGTCGTGCGGCAGCGCGCGGATGCTGGCCGATCAGATGTCTAAAAGAACAAGCGACATCAACTCAACAGCCTACGCATTGCTGCATTAGCCAACCACCGATTTAAAATTTTGCTGGGTCGGCTGATAGTCCCCGGCCAACGTGTCCCCAGCTTCGCGGCGTTGATGCTTTGTCGATGGATCAGAGTTTGAGGAGGCAGCTTGTGCAGCGTTTAATTCGCGACTGAGCCGATCAGCTTCTTCTACTAAAAACTGTGTGTCTACATCCTGGAGCATTTCTCGCTCTATGCGATGAATGCGTTCATACAGGTTTGATGGCTGCCCTGAGCGGCTGTCAATTTCCGCTGCGGCCTGCTGCACATTCATATCGCTGGGCGTACTGAGCGCGAGGCTAGAGTCACGCAGCAGCTGCGAGGCATCCTTGTGAGAATCTACACCGCCTACCCATCCAATGCGCTTGTTCTCTTCGAGCAGCTCCAGCGTGGCCAAGCAACGTCTCTCCAACATATCGACACGAAAACTGTTCAGCGGCATCCAGGCCAAGGCAATGCGCGCGCTGCCTGCCATAAGCGCGCCGTGTGAGGCTAGCACCATGAGACGCGATAAGATTTTCTGCGCCGTTCGAATGGCCAAGGCTGGATCGGGCGGCATCAACACAGAGATGCCAAACGCATGCCCAGAGATCCGCGCAACGCCGTCAGTCCCGCTGACGCTAGTGGACAAGCTCGCCGCCATCTGCACCATACCCATCTCAAAGCCCTGTTCGCCATGCTCTTCCATCGCAGCCTGCGTGTCTAAAACGGAGATGTAGATGAAAACTGCACAGGTTTGCTGCTCAAGCAATCTCTCTCTCATCTTGTAGACGTGAGATTGCATTCCATCTCGGTTGAGCAATCCCGTCAAGACGTCGCGCAATGGCGATGTGTTGGCTCTTGCGATCACTTGGCGGCCCATACGATGCTGGACAAAGAGGCCGCGCATCAAAGCAAGCGCGGAGACCGTTGTCATTGCCGATGCGATCACACCCGTGGTGTCAGCGCTGAGCATGCCCATATATCCTGCAAAGAGTAGAAACAATCCGCTGGCATACAGCGAAAGCCCAAAAGTCAGAATCACGTTTCTTGCGTAATTTTTGATCCAAGCCCAAGCAAGCGTCGCAGACACAAATACCAAGACGAACAACAAAATCACGGCAATCACATAAGGCGCCAAATTACGAAAATCGTAGTTTGACACCCCAACTGCTACAAGCACGCAAACGATTGAGAGCAACACACTCAGCACCAAACCCCGTTTTGAATACGCATGCAGGCCAAGCGCAAGCGTAAAAACCAGGGGCAGAAAAGAGCCCCACACCGTATTGCTGATGAATTTGCTCTGGTCGTTAAACACAGCGCTGCCTGTGAAAAAAAGCATGCCTCCAATTCCAGAGCTGAATAGGAGCACAAAAGCCATACTGGTACTCATCGCAGAGACTGCAAGAAAACCTGATTTCTTGAAGTTCAAGGCCAGCAGCACGCCCATCAAGGCCATGACCAGATTGACCCCCATTGAAATTCCAATGGCCCAGATATTTCTCGTGCGAGCATCCAAAAACGCACGGTTATTTTGAAGCAATACGGGCACGTCCATCATGCCGCGATGAGCAAACTGCATCACTAAATCCAACTGTCCGGGGGGAAGCGGTATATTAAAGCTGGGCTGACGGTCTACCAGCGGCCAACGATCCATAGGCAGCCGGTCGCCCGCAGACAGCGTCTTCCAAGCGCCGCCATCATAGCGATAAGAGATATGTACAGCATCAAGGCGCGCCATCATGGCCGATATGCTGAAGTCGCTGACAAGGCGTTCGGACAATACGGTCATTCGAGCAATCATCCGCTCGTTGTTTTCCAAGAAAAACGGGGTTGTGTCTTGGCTGACGTTGAAGCGCCGCGCTGGCCAATTCCAAATCAACTCTGGATCCAGAGGCACATCATTGGCCTCCTTCACATTGGCCACGAGCGTGCGCTCCCAGCGCGTTCGCAAATCGATTTCCAAATTTTGCTGCATCTCGCTTGATTGAGCCTGCGTCAACATCTCCCCCCAATTGAGTTGCGGTGCACTGATCGACGTAGCGGGCAAACAGATTGTGAAGGCACAACTTAGCGCCCGAAACCACTTCACGCCAGCACCTCCAGCACTTCTGAGCGGTATTCACGGTGGTAGAGAATGATAAGCACGGCAGCTGTTGCGCCTGCGAAGGCTAGTGCGGAGAAAAACCATGCAATCACGGCAAAGGCAAAGTAGTAGCCACGAAGGCCGTCGTTGAACGTCTCGGCTGCAAGACCGAGCATCCGGCTGGCGCGCTGAGAAAAAAGATCTCTGTCGTGCATCCCCGCGTCAAACTCTTTCGGATCGGGCATCGAGCCAATCAGCAGCGCCACGAAGGTGTATTGCCGCATGCTCCAAGTGAAGCGAAAAAACGAAAACACAAAAATACTGATCATGATCAGCACTTTTAAGTCAAAGATGAGCACCGAAGTGCGCTGTGCAAAAGGAATATCGCGCACCAACTCAGCGGCTTTGTCTGTGCTGCCCAAGAGCGCAAACAACCCGCCGATCACAATGATCGTCGTTGAGCTAAAAAATGCGGGTGTGGAAGAAAGATTTTGCGCAATGATGCCGTCAAGCACACGCGGCTCTCGCGAAGTTGCCACTTGCATCCAGTAGCCCCGATATCGATTCGTGGTGGCGATCAATGAGTTGCGCTTCTCACCTTGCGTTTTTGTAAACCATGAATACGCCATCCAGGCTGAGAAGAACCAAGCCAAAGACAGCCAATCGGGCCAGGGAAGTAGCGACAAAACTTGCATACGCTTGCATCTTACACATAAACAAGCCGCGTTCTAGTTGGTGAAGCGCTTGCTTACATTCGCCAAAAAAGCCACTAAGCGCCTATCACGCTTAGTGGCTTTTTTGGCTTTTGTGGCCTTGAGCCACTGAATCGAAATCAGCCGCGCAGTTTGGCAGCCACTTCAGCCACGCGCTTGCCGTACGAGAGCGCCGTGTCCAAATCGCCTTGCGGGATTTTGTCTGCGCTGTCTTGTGCGCCGCATTGCGCCATCACGCCGCTGTAAGAGCCAATGCGGTTGATATTGCCATCGCCCATCTGTGGCTGACCAACCCAGATCATGCCTTGCTGCATCGACAAGGTGATGAAATACTGCAAAGTGGAGAGCTTGTCGCCACTCAAACCCGCAGACACGGTGAAACCGCCTGCGACCTTGTCTTTCCAAGCGCTGGTGAACCATTTTTTGCTGGTGGCATCTGCGAATTTCTTAAACTGCCAGCTGGCCATGCCCATATAGGTGGGGCTGCCCATGATGATGCCATCTGCTGCATCAAGCGTGGCCCATTGCGCATCGGTGAGATCACCGTTGGCATCAATCGCCACAAGCTCAGCGCTCGCGCCTTTGGCCACAAAATCTGCCACGCGCTGGGTGTGGCCATAACCTGAGTGATAAACGACTGCTACTTTTGCCATGGAAAATTCTCCTTGAAGGCGTTGATGAATGGTCGAAAAAGATTCACGTTGAAGCGTTGAGATGCCCCATCTCGCCACGTGAGAAGGCGCGTTTGTAGGCCATGATGTCCTCGGCAGTGTTTCCCATGAAAGGGCCACCCGAGAAGACAGGTTCGTTGATCGGTGTGCCGCTGAAGAATACGCCGCGCAACACCGCGTCACCTTTTTGGCTGCCCGCTTTGATGCGCGCCATACTTTCGCCGGGAACATCCGATGCTTCAAAAATAATAGCACTCTGCGCAGTATCTACGCCGGCTACTGCCTCAAAAGTGCCTGAACGGATGACAAAAAATGCGCTGTCACCTTGCTTGACAGGCACATCGATGCCTGCGCCAGCTTGCAGCGTCACATCCAGCATATTGACCCGCGTGAGCCAACGTGCATCCCGCGTGATAGGTGAACTCTGACCATCGAATTGCCCAGCGACAACGCGCAAACTGCCACCTTCAAAATTCACGGTGGGCATATCGGCTCGTTTAACGCGCAGACCCACAGGATCAGCGCCCTTGTTAGCGCGGCTTAAGTTCACGAAGATTTGCAAGCCCTGCTCTGTCTTGCCCTTTGCTGCTGGCGTTTCTTCATGCATCGCGCCGCGCCCTGCTTGAAACCAATGCAAATCGCCCGGCTCGATGAGGCTGTGATCACCCATCGTGTCGCGGTTGATCGTGCCGCCTTCAGATTCCGGCAGGGTGAGCGAGACGGCGCTCATGCCGGCATGCGGATGCGGGCCAAACGGGTTGGAGCGCAGCGTGTAACTGTCCACCCCAATGAAGGGATTGATCCAGCGGCTGTCCACGCGCAGCATGTGCGCTCCTGAGATGCCATCAAAGCTGTGGTACGGCATCTCCACGACAGATTTGACTGCTAGAAGAGGGCGAAGTTCTGCGCCACACATGATCGTCTCCTTATGCGGTTAAATCAAACACGAGCACTTCTGCATCGCTGGCATCGCTCAAATTCAAGCTGAGTTCGCCTTGAATTTTTGCAGCATCGCCGCCTTGAAGTGCTTGGCCATTCACGTTCACGCTGCCGCGCACGAGATGCACATAGGCTTTGCGTTTCGGATCGAGTGCGAGCGTGGTGCGCTCGCTGCCATTGAGCAAGCCAGAGTAGATACGCGCATCGGCGTTCAAGGCAATACTCGCATCTTCACCTGTGGGTGCGGCAATGAGTTTCAAGCTGCCTTGTTTTTCAACAGATGGCACGGTTTTTTGCTCATAACTGGGCGCAATCCCGTGTGCATTCGGCTCAATCCAGATTTGCA